>CAUSWL010000008.1:0-40130 GCA_963535345.1 uncultured Streptococcus sp. | reverse complement strand
AATTGAGCTAATTTCATTATTTGTTTAATTCTTCTAATTTTTGTGTTTGGTCATAAAGAACCAAAGCATCCACAACTTCATCCAATTTACCAGATAAAATCGTATCTAGTTTTTGGAGGGTCAAGCCGATACGGTGGTCTGTGACACGGTTTTGAGGGAAATTATAAGTACGGATACGTTCTGAACGGTCACCAGTACCGATAGTAGACTTACGTTCAGCGTCTTGTTCATCTTGAGCAATCTGAGCAAAATGGTCAGCAACACGCGCACGAATGATTTTCATGGCCTTCTCACGGTTCTTCTGCTGGGTACGTTCTTCCTGCATCTCAACCTTGATATTGGTTGGCAAGTGAACGATACGAACGGCAGTCGCAACCTTATTGACGTTCTGTCCACCAGCACCAGATGCGTGGTAGATATCAACACGAAGGTCTTTTGGATCAATATCGTATTCTACTTCTTCGACTTCAGGCATAACAAGAACTGTCGCAGTTGAAGTGTGTACACGACCTTGGCTTTCTGTCACAGGGACACGTTGCACACGGTGGGCACCAGACTCATACTTGAGTTTAGAGTATACAGACTGACCAGAAACCATAGCAACCACTTCCTTGAAACCACCGACACCGTTCATAGAGGCTTCCATGACTTCAAAGCGCCAGCCTTGTGCTTCCGCATACTTTTGGTACATGGTTAGAAGGTCTCCAGCGAAAAGTGCTGCTTCATCTCCACCAGCTGCTCCACGGATTTCAAGGATGATGTTCTTATCATCGTTTGGATCCTTTGGAAGCAGCAAGATTTTCAATTTTTCTTCGTATTCTTCTTTTTCAGCCTTGGCATCTTTCAGCTCTTGCTTGGCCATTTCTTCCAAGTCCGCATCTCCGCCTGATTCTTTAATCATCTCTTCGGCATCAACGATGTTTTGAAGAACTTGTTTGTACTCACGGTATGCTGTTACCGTATCACGAGTTGAAGCCTCTTCTTTTGAAAGCTCCATGAAACGCTTGGTGTCTGAAACGACATCAGGGTCACTCAGCAATTCTCCTAATTCTTCATAACGGTCTTCTACAGTTTGTAGTTGATCATAGATGTTCATTTTTTCTCCTTATTTCTCAATTGTTAAATCATAGTTTGCTACTACTTCGTTCTCAAATATTTCCCCAGTTTCTTTAAATCCATAACTGAGGTAACAAGATCTTGCATGTTCATTTTCTGGATCATAAGACAACCAAAGTTTATTGCCTAAACCTGCTGGCACTGTCCGAACATAGTCCAGCACTTTATCCATAATTGGTTTAAAATATCCTTGATTTTGAAAATTCTTATCAATCATAAAACGAAATAGTAAATAATTTTTACTACTAATTCCGATCTTTTTATCATAAGCTATCATCACAAAACCTATAATTGCATTATTATCATAAACTGCCAATGGAGCTACAAAATCTCCATTTTTAGTATAGACATATGCTTCAGCTAAACTAATTGCGTTGGTTGCAATGAATTGTTTTTGATATTCCTTGACATCCAAATTCAAAACATCAAAATAATTTCCCATTGTAACATCTCTTAGTTCAATTGTCATAGTTTTGCTCCTTATTAGATACTATCATTGGCGCAAAATAATGTTTACGGCAGACTGAGATATAGGTTTCATTTCCACCGATCTGAATTTGTTCGCCATCATAGACTGGTACACCATCGTGCGTGCGCAACACCATAGTCGCCTTTTTCTTACAATACTGACAGATAGTCTTGATTTCGTCAATCTTATCTGCTAAAAGCAAGAGGTATTTGGAACCTTCGAATAATTCATTGCGAAAGTCATTTTTCAAACCAAAAGCCATGACAGGTATGTCTAACTCGTCAACAACACGAGCCAGGTCGTAAACATGGTGACGCTTGAGAAACTGGGCTTCATCGACCAACACACAGTAAGGTGTTTCTGGTAGGTCTCGGATATAGCCGAAGATATCCGTTGTTTCCTCAATCGCAATGGCAGGGCGTTTCATGCCAATACGACTCGACACATAGCCAACACCGTCACGCGTATCCAGAGCCGAGGTCATAATCACAACACCTTTTCCTTGCTCCTCATAGTTATAGGCCACCTTGAGAATCTCAATCGTCTTACCAGAGTTCATGGTCCCATAACGATAATACAACTGTGCCATGCTTCTATTTCACGTCCATTTCTAAATTTTTGCTACATTCTAGTATATCATAATTTTCTGAAGCTTTAAACGGCAAAATGTGGTAAAATAGAAGAAATCAAAAACTAGTGGAGGAAGCTATTATGCCATTTGTACGCATCGATTTATTTGAAGGACGCACGCTCGAGCAAAAGAAAGCTCTTGCTAAGGAAGTAACGGAAGCTGTTGTCCGTAACACTGGAGCACCTCAATCTGCTGTCCATGTCATCATCAACGACATGCCAGAAGGAACTTACTTCCCACAAGGAGAAATGCGCACCAAATAAACTAGCTTAAGCAGAATTGCTTAGGCTTTTTCAATCTCCAAGTAGCATCCATTGAAGAAATAGTCCAAATTTGTTACAATTTGAAAAGAGACTTGGAAAAATTTCCAAGAAAAGAGCTATTTATTAAAGGAAACATTATGATTACACGTGAATTTGATACCATCGCTGCTATCTCTACTCCACTAGGTGAAGGGGCTATTGGTATTGTCCGCCTGAGCGGAACAGAAAGTTTTGCTATTGCGCAAAAGATTTTTAAAGGAAAAGACTTGAGCCAGGTTTCTAGCCACACTCTTAACTATGGTCACATCGTTGATCCTCAAACTGGTAAGGTCATGGACGAGGTTATGGTTGGGGCTATGAAGTCTCCAAAGACCTTCACTCGTGAAGATATTATCGAGATTAACACCCACGGTGGGATTGCGGTAACCAATGAAATTCTCCAACTAGCTATCCGTGAAGGAGCTCGGTTGGCAGAACCTGGTGAATTTACCAAGCGTGCCTTTCTAAACGGTCGTGTGGACTTGACACAGGCTGAGGCGGTGATGGACATCATCCGTGCCAAAACAGACAAAGCTATGAATATTGCAGTCAAACAATTGGACGGTTCTCTTTCTGACCTCATTAACAATACTCGGCAAGAAATCCTCAATACGCTTGCCCAAGTTGAGGTCAATATCGACTATCCTGAGTATGACGATGTTGAGGAAGCCACTACTGCAGTCGTCCGTGAGAAAACCATGGAGTTTGAGCAATTGCTAACCAATCTCCTTAGAACAGCTCGTCGCGGTAAGATACTTCGTGAGGGAATTTCAACTGCTATCATCGGCCGTCCCAATGTTGGGAAATCCAGTCTTCTCAATAATCTCCTTCGTGAAGACAAGGCTATTGTAACAGATATCGCTGGTACGACCCGTGATGTCATCGAAGAATACGTCAACATCAATGGTGTTCCTCTTAAATTGATTGATACAGCTGGTATCCGTGAAACAGATGACATCGTTGAACAAATCGGTGTTGAGCGTTCCAAAAAAGCCCTCATGGAAGCTGACTTGGTTCTACTGGTGCTAAATGCTAGTGAACCACTGACCGCCCAAGACCGCCAACTCCTAGAAATCAGTCAGGATACTAATCGCATTATTTTACTTAATAAAACAGACCTGACTGAAGCGATTGAAACTTCTGAACTTCCTGAAGATGTCATCCGTATTTCAGTTCTTAAAAATCAAAATATCGATAAGATTGAAGAGAGAATCAACAACCTCTTCTTTGAAAATGCTGGTCTAGTTGAGCAAGACGCCACATACTTGTCAAATGCCCGCCACATTTCCTTGATTGAGAAGGCTGTTGAAAGCTTGCAAGCAGTTAATGAAGGTCTTGAACTGGGTATGCCAGTTGATTTGCTTCAAGTTGACTTGACTCGTACTTGGGAAATTCTCGGAGAAATCACTGGAGATGCCGCACCTGATGAACTCATCACCCAACTCTTTAGCCAATTCTGTTTAGGAAAATAAGAAAAATCCATGATCGTTCTTGCGGTCATGGATTTTATTGTCTTTATTAGTAATCTGGTCTTAAGACACCTGTTACAGTTGCCTTAGTCGCTTCGTAGTCACCATCTACTACAACCTTGATAATGCGTTTGGCATCTTCTTCTGGTGCTGGAACAAGAGGTAAACGAGTTGGACCAGCTTCAAACCCCATATAGTTGAGAACTGCCTTGACAGGAGCAGGACTTGGATATGAGAAGAGGGCATTAACCTTAGGAATAAATTTACGTTGAATAGCTGCGGCTTTCTTCATATCGCTTTCTTCAATGGCAGTAAACATCTCGTGCATCTCATCCCCATTTGTATGAGAGGCAACAGAAATAACCCCGTCCGCACCAAGGTTCATGGCATGGAAAGCATCTCCATCCTCACCTGTATAAATCAAGAATTCTTCAGGCTTGTGCTCAATCAAGTAAGCCATATTAGCCAAGCTAGTACATTCTTTGACACCGATAATATTTGGATGGTCAGCCAAACGAAGCATGGTTTCTGGAGTCAATTCGACAACCACACGACCTGGAATGTTATAGATAATAATTGGTAGGTCAGAAGCATCTGCAATGGCCTTAAAGTGCTGATACATTCCTTCTTGAGAAGGTTTGTTGTAGTAAGGTACAATAGCAAGCCCAGCTGCGAAACCACCAAATTCTGCTACTTCTTTGACAAACTCGATAGAGTCACGCGTATCATTGGTACCCACACCCGCAATCAAAGGAACGCGTCCATTGACAATCTTTTGTACAGCCGCAAATAGTTCCAACTCTTCATCGTGAGTCAATGTTGGACTCTCAGCAGTGGTCCCTGCGAGAAGAATTCCATCCGTATGGTGAGCCAACAAATGCTCAATCAAGGCTGGAATAGCATCAAAGTTGATAGAACCATCCTCGTGGAAAGGGGTAATGAAGGCTGTGATGATTTTACACTCTTTTAAATCTTGATAAGACATGAGAAACACCTCTCTATTTCAAAGAAGGAGTTCATCTGAACTCCTAAACAATATGACTATTTTAATTCAAATTTCAATTCAGCTGTTGGACGAACCAAGCCACGTTCATGAAGAGTTTCTGCAATCTGAACTGAGTTCCAAGCAGCACCTTTGAGAAGGTTATCTGAAACAACCCACATGTGAATTCCTTTTTCTGCATCCAAGTCTTTACGGATACGACCAACAAAGGTATCACGTGAACCCACTGCATTGATGGCTTGAGGATAGATTTGATGAGCCACATCATCTTCAAGAACAGCACCTGGGAAGGCTGCGATAGCTGCTTTCACTTCTTCGATTGGAGCCACTTCTTTTGTTTCGATGTAAACAGACTCAGAGTGAGCTGACAAGACTGGAATACGCACACATGTTGCAGATACTGCAATGCTATCATCTTCCATGATTTTCTTAGTTTCCTTAGTCATCTTCATCTCTTCGTAAGTGTAATCATTGTCAGTGAAGACATCGATTTGTGGAAGAGCATTAAAGGCAATAGGATAATGTTTCTTATCACCACCTGAAGGCAAGATTTCAGCATGCAAATCACGTGGTTTTACACCATCATTCAAGACTTCACGAAGTTCACGTTGTGTCTCAAGAATTGCTCCCATACCAGCACCTGAAACGGCTTGGTAAGTTGAAACAATGATACGGTCCAAGCCCCATTTTTGGCGAACTGGCTCAAGAGCCACCATCATTTGAATTGTTGAACAGTTAGGGCAGGCAATAATCCCGTTGTGGGCATCAAGTGCATGAGCATTGACCTCTGGAACAACCAAAGGAACATCTGGATTTTGACGGAAGTAAGATGTATTATCTACTACTACCGCACCAGCTTTAACTGCGTATGGTGCATATTTAGCTGATGTAGAACCACCTGCTGAAAAGAGAGCAATATCAACTCCTTCAAATGCTGTTTCAGTCGTTTCTTCAATCGTAATATCTTGATCTTTAAACTTCAAAGTCTTGCCTGCTGAACGTGCAGAAGCAAGTAAACGAATTTTATCGATTGGAAGTGTTGATTCTTCCAACATTTTTATCATCTGAGCTCCGACAGCACCTGTCGCGCCGACTACAGCAACTGTATATCCCATAAATAACCTCTTTCGGAATTTTCTAAAAATTTCTATAATAGATGTATTATACTACTTTTTCCATGAATTGCAAAGCTTTTTCATCATTTTTTGGAAAATAAAAATCCCCAGTCGTTTGACTAGGGACTAAGAGGCATCTTCATGTGATGAGCAGGTTCACACAACTCATCAAGGTCCGCTCCTGCGTTATGACCTCCTTATGCTCAATAGTAGTCCGAAGACTACCTATCGACTCATCGCATCTACTATTCTACTAGATAGAGTCACTTTTGTCAACAACCAAAACTCTTTGCTTCATTTATACAGGTAGATAAGAAAAACCTTGGTCTCCCAAGGTCACTTTGTTTCTATCATGCTAATTGCCGGGATTGAACCGGCGACCTCATCCTTACCATGGATGCGCTCTGCCAACTGAGCTAAATCAGCTTACCTAAAAAGTATACTATAGTTCTATGTTCTTGTCAAGCGCTCTCTTTTAAATTTCTGAAATGAAAAAAGCTAGATTTAGCAAGAATCTAGCTTATAAACTTCTTATTTTGTTAGATCGATTCGCTGTCCCAGTTTACCAATCAAAATCGCTCCTACGATAAGTGATGCAAACTCACCAATTCCAGTAGAGAACCATGTGAACAAGAAGGGAGCTTCTGTCAAGATATGAAGTTCAGCTGCAATGGTAATCATTGAAATGGAGAAGAGGATTGAAAAGAAGAAATGATCTTTTCGAATCAATCCGTTAAAGAGGTAATCTTTGCTGTATTTTGCAAAGAGCCATACCCCTAGACTAAGGAAAACTAGGGTAGAACCCCCACCAACAAAGACATCTATTAGGCCAAAACTACTAAATAAATTAGCAATCATACATCCAATTGTCACACCGAAAATGTATTTAGGGTTGTAAAAGGCCAAGAAATTCAGCATTTCTGAAATACGGAACTGATACGCCCCAAAACTAAGAACATTGATTGGTGGCGTAATAGTCAAAACTACATAGATCGCAGCAACGATAGCGATGTCTGCCATGTCGCGAACAGTTAATTTTTTCATGCTTTCTCCTTTAGCGGTTTCCCGCGTAAAATATGCTTGGTGAAAGAAGCTAAGCACCAAGGGTTGAGGTTATCAACCTTACTAGTATAGCACATTAGCCAGTTTTATGCTATACTAAAATCATGAAAAAACTAATAAAAGCTTTCTTTGATAACGAAATCCTCTCCTACCTATTTTTTGGTGGTGCTACTACTCTGGTTTCTATTGTATCACGTTTGGTTATTTACCATATCAGCCACCAGGAAATCCTCGCAACTGCCCTCGCTAATATTATTGGGATTCTCTTTGCCTTTCTCACCAATGATACAATTGTCTTTAAACAAGAGAGAAGAAATTGGCTAACCCGTCTGGCTAAGTTTTTCTTAGCTCGTCTCTCTACTCTTGGTCTTGACGTTCTTTTAACTTATATCTTTGTTACAACCTTTCCTGATATTATTGGCCAGTTTGTCGAACAGAATATAGATAGGGTTAATACTGTTGAAACTATTCTAGCACAAATTTTGATCATCATTTTAAACTACATTTTCAGTAAAATCTATATTTTTAAAAGGAGCAACTGACCACTTTGAGGATTCAAGTTGCTTTTTGTCACATTTTAGGATATAATAAATTAGAAATTTAGGAAAGGACATTATGAAAATGTTAAAGGATTTAAAAGAATTCTTGCTTCGTGGTAATGTTGTTGACCTTGCTGTCGGTGTAATCATTGCCTCTGCTTTTGGTGCTATCGTTACTTCATTTGTTAATGATATCATCACTCCACTTCTATTGAACCCAGCTTTGGAAGCTGCGAAAGTACAAAACATCGCTGAGCTTGCATGGAATGGTGTTACATATGGTAAATTCTTGAGTGCTATTATCAACTTTCTCGTTGTAGGTACTGTGCTTTTCTTCGTTATTAAAGCTATGGAAAAAGCGCAAAACCTTCGTAAGAAAGAGGAAGTGGTTGAGGAAGCACCTGCTGCTCCAACTGAACTTGAAGTTCTTCAAGAAATCAAAGCTCTTCTTGAGAAAAAATAAAACAGATAAAGGATCTAGCTTAAAGCTAAATCCTTTTTTCTTTACTCTTTTGGTAACTTCCCAGCCTTTTCGAGCATTTTCTTAATCAAGTAAGGCATCTTCACATTCTCACGGCCTTTTTTCTCAATGAGTTTTTTGACAAATTCTGGCATCTGAAGGTCGTCTGTCTCCTCCATAATATCCTTTGTAGTTGCTGACGGTGCTAACTCATCGAAGGTTTCTTCTTCTGGAAGAAAAGCTTTAAATTCTTTGTGTTCATTGGCTCTTACAGTAGCAACTAAAGCGTCAATTAAACGGCTATCCGTATTGGGCATAGGTGGACGATGGTAGGTGACACCTATTTTTTGACACAAATCATAACATTCCACATCATTATCAAACAAGACTTCGATGTGCTCACTGATAAAACTAATCGGAATAAAAATATAATGTTCTGGATGTTGCTTTTGTTCTCGTAAATATTCTAAGACATCTGGCTTGATCCAAGGGATTCCAATATCGCTTTCGCTCTGCCAAGTATTGGTATACTGGTCGGCTGTTAGGCCGAGTTGTTCAGCAATTAGCTTGCTATTATCGAAAATCTGGTCGATATAAGGATCTCCATAATCCAAGGCAAAAATGGGAACACTGTGTGCCGAAAAGATTACCTTGAAAGATTCTTCTCCCACATGGTTCCGTAAAATTTTGATAATCTCATCTGTCCAGAAGTCCAGCAAAGCCTGTTGTTGATACCAGTCCTTAATAACTAAAAATCGGATTTTCTGGCTTTCCAAAAACTTTTCATACCCCATGACTGAGTAAAAGGAATAATGAGGTTCCAAAATCAAACAAATACATTCTTCAATACCATCAGACTCCATCTGCTTGATCACGTCTGGGATAAAGGGACGAGAAAACTTATTGGCAAAGTAGATACCGTACTCTTCGCCTAAATGTTCTCTTACTAAAGCAACTTCTTCCCTTGTAATCCGCTGCAAGGGCGTCCCACCGATAAGGACGTAGTTGTCATAGAGGGTCTGAATTTCGTGATCTTGGGGTCTGACTCCACGACGAATGTTTGTAAAAAATTCTGCTACTCCTTCAAAACTAATCTCCTCTGGAGATCCAAAGGTCATCATTAATATTGCTTTTTTCATGTTATCATCCTTATGTTATTATTTTCACTATCTATTCTATCATGAAAGAAAAAAATAGTAAACGCTTCCGACGTCTACTATTTCTTTTGTTCTTTAGTCTTTTTATCTCGTCTCATGATTAGGATGATAACAACAAGAAGCAAAATAACGATAATCAGGAGAAGAAAGGCAAGGATATAAATCCAATGCGTTGGAATCCCTTGATCGAAATACCGCGTCCCCACTGCTTCTCCACTTTTATCCTGTGCTGTTTTTACTGGTGCATCTGTTATTTTAGCTAAGAGGATATGTCGTCCGTTGGTAATATTAAGGAAACAGGTGCTTAACAAAACAATCTTGTCCGTTGAAGTCAAAGAAACATCTCGCTTGTACTTAGCTTTACTTAGCAGATATTGATAGTAAGCCTGGTGTTCCTCGTCGTTGGAACTCAAGGTTCGGTAAATCTCCGTGTCATATGCATCTACTTCTAAAATCCCAAATATCTCAAGACCACGTTCTCGACCATTGTAGTAGATAGAGCCATAGCGATGCTTTTCAAAAAAATCTTGATCCGCAAATTTTTGAATCTCCCCAAACATAGCTCCAGAAGCCATGGAGTGACCATAAATGATAGTGTTAAAGTCAGTAAAGTTTGGGTTAAAACGATAGTCTAGGAATATAGAGCCTGACACAGTATAATCACCAAAAGCATTGCGGTCAAGGTATTTGATATTGTCCTGACTCTGCAAGAGGGGATAGTCTACCTTGGTTCCATCAAGGCTAATCCAACCACAAACATCCTTGTTGAGGTGCTGCAAGGTTTCAAAGCCCGTACTGCTGGCATCTTTTTCAATGGGATTATAATGATCGTAGTCACTCGCAAGAACTCTATCAGCTGTAAAAAGACAGAAAAAAGCTAGAAAGAGGGATAGAATGACCTTTATAACTTTGCGACTCGTACTTGTTTTCATATTTCCTTCTTTCTCCTCTCTAGCCTTGAAAATAAAAGAGCAAGAGAGGCTGTCCCTTTCTCTTTTATTGGTAGTTTAGTCAGTAATGGTATCTGCCCCTTCTTCCTTTGCTTCTTTTCTACGACGCAAGATCAAGTAGAGGATGATGAGCAAGAAGATCAATAGCAAGAGCAAGATAAACAAGATGATGTACCATATCCACAAAGGAATCGATGAGAGAAATCGTCCGAGCGACGAATCATCAAAGACACTATAAGGGAATGGTTTTGATTTTTTCGTATGGAAGGTGTCCTTTGGAACCGTATCCGTAATCTTGGCAACTACGATATGTCTCCCATTTGTTACGTCTAGGAAACAGGTACTGAGAAGGATGATATGGTCATTTGGCCCCAGTGTAATGTCTCGTTTGTGGATGGCAACCGAGAGTAAGTGATCGATATATTCTTGGCGCCGATTATCCCCATTAATACCTGGATCGTAGATGTTAAAGTCATAGGCGTCCACCTCGAGCATCTCAAAGATCTCAAGACCTTTTTCAACACCATTATAGTAAATACTACCGTAGCGATGCTGGTCAAAAAATTCCTTATCAGAAAACTTCGCTACATCTCCAAACATAACCCCATTTTCTACATGGTGTCCGTAGATGATGGTATTAAAGTCTTCGAATTTGGATTCATTTCGAGCCTCAAGGAAAATAGCTCCTGTAGCTGCAAATTCTCCCTTGGAATCCTTGTTCAGGTATTTTTCATTGTCTTTGGCTTGGACTAAGGGATAGTCGATATTGGTGCCATAGACATTGATCCAACCGAGAACCTCTGGATTGACTTGCTGTAGCTTGTGAAAGCCAGAAAAACTATCAAGCTCATCCTTCTCACTGGTACTAACAGGTCTATAAGCCTCATACTCACTTGATGAAGCCTGAGAATAAACCTGATTGGCATCCCAAAGGGCGTAGAAACCAAAGAGAAAGACTAAGGCTGCCAAGAGGAGCAAGATATGATTCATCAATGCATCTACAGCAAGGACCAGCCGCCTAGACAAACTCTTTTTTGGTTTCTCACGCTTGATTTTCATCGGTCAAACCACTTGCTTAAGCTTGTCTGCGTTTTTTAGACAAAGCAACAAATCCAGCCAAACCAAGACCAATCATCAAGATGAAGGGAAGATTGTCAATCAAGAGACCAGTAGGGGTAACGTCTTGGAATTTATTGGTAAAAGTGTTGTCGTTCAATTTTTCACCGACAAGAACATTTTCAACTGTATAATCTTGGGCTTGAGTACCATCTGATTTGGTTTTACTTTCACCATTCTCAGTATATTTAGAAGTAGCGGTATATCCTTTGCTTCCGGTTTCTTTTACAGTATAACGAGAACCTGCTGGAAGATTAGCAATGGCAAACTCTTGACCATGCTTCAAAGTAAAAGTTTTAGTAAATGTGACTTTATCGGTAGCAACATCAACATTTTCAGTTTTATCACCATAATGAACTGTAATTTGTGTTACAGGAGATACTGCTGTTTCATTTGTTTTGGGTAATTTTACAGTTATCTCAAATTGGAAATCTTTTGTACGATCCGCAGTCCCTCCGTCAACTTTTTTTAGAATAGTTAAGGATTTTTTTGCATTGTCTGTTATATCTTTTGTTGGTTCATTTGGGTGTTTAGGATCTGTTGGATCAATTTTCCCTCCGTTTTTAGTATATGTGTTCTCAAATAAATCATATTTGAAAATATTTGAATTTGAAGATGGAGCAACTTTAGCAGCGCCAGGTTTATTCTCTTCTCTAAAGTAAACAGAAGAAATAAAGGTACCTGAATTTTCTTTATTTTTGACAATTACATGCATTTTATAAGTGCGAGTATCATATTTCACAGCATCTATATCTTGATCATTTTTATCTTTAATAGGTGTATAAGTTTTATCTGTTTCCTTTACGAGGTAAACATACTCGCCTGCATGATCATAAGAAACTCCAGCAAAAATGTCACCTGTATCTTTTTTAATGCTTGATTGACCACTGGCTAAGCGATCAGCTTCCGAATAAGTCACCGTACGATCAGGAATGAATCCCTTATTACTTTCCGAATTTGAAGCCATTTGATAAGGAGCATCATTTGAAGAAGTTCCAGGTTGAGGAGTAAAAGTAAACCTAAAAGTCGCTTTCGGTGTTGTAATTCCTTCAGCAATATTCAGTGTTTTATTAATAGCTACTTTTGCACTTGTTTCACCAGTTGCTTTAGCAGTTGCCACATCATTATCATCCGCAAATGTTGGAACTCCTCTAAAGACCGACAAGGCGGTTACAGCTGCAATGCTTGCAGTAACTAATTTTTTCAAAAATCTTTTTTTCATGATTATTCCTTTTGTTTTTAAATTTCTTTTTTCATAAATTATCATCAAAAGCCCCGTCGCCTTAGGACTGTTACCACCTTGCCATGGGTATCCTGTATAGGAATGGTTCCAAAAGCACGACTATCTACAGCCGTTGTTCGATTGTCTCCGAGGACAAAGAGTTGTCCTGCTGGGACTTTCATTGGGAAGGTAGCCCCTTCCTTATAGAGCAGCGTTTCTTTGTAGATATCCTGCTCTTGTTGAGGAGAACCGTTGATGATGAGACCATTTTCGTTTATATCGATCGTACTTCCTTCGGTTGCTATGACACGCGCCACTCTTTCCTTGCCCTTATAACTATAGACGAGCAGGTCACCAATCGAATAACGTTTATCAAGCCTATAGTAGACAACCAAGTCGCCATCTTTTAAGGCTGGCTTCATGCCATCGTCATTGTATCTCAATAGTCCAAAGACAAAAAAGTAAAGGGTGGCCAGTACAAACCCAACCATCAGAAGCTTACTGACTAAGTAGAGGATATCTCCCCATACACTCGGCGGAGACTTATCCCGATTGACTTGTGTTACTGTTTTCTTATGTTTCTTTTTAAGTAGCATTATTTTCTCCTATGTACCACTAGATAGCCGAGTAGGATTGTAAAGAAGATACCTCCTAGAGGAAGGATTATTCCTAACACGAGTGTACTGCTGAGGAAGTCAATTCCAGTTTCAGGTACACTATTTTTATTATTCCTGACTGTCGCATACTTGTCCGCATCAAGCTTGCCTTCTTTATTTTCATAAGTAACCTGATAACCAATCGAAGAGTTTGATTCTTCTTCTACGGTATAGGAGCTATCAAGTGGTAGCCCATAAATTTTTATCGTGTGGTCTTTGTTAAGATCAACAGACGCTCGTCCGTCAGTAAACTGCAAGATCGTTCTTTTGTTATTCACCAATACATTATAGGAACCATTCAATGGTCTATTCTGAGCATCCTTTATGTTAATGGTAATCTTGAAGGATTTTAATAGGTTGGCAAATACCCCCGTAACCTTTTTTGTGACTGATAAACTTGGAAGCTTGTGGTTCGTGACAGTACTGGTCTCGTCTTTATTCAGATCGCCCTCTTGATTCTCATATGTAACGTGGTAACCAATTGTTGATGTGGCTTCTTCTTCAACCTTGTAGTGGGTTCCTCGAGGAAGATAGCTTAGAATACCTTTCCAACGTTTTCGTTTGTCAACACGAATCTTCGCTTCACCATTCACAACAGTTATCTCACCAAAAGTTCCATTCAATGGCGTAGAATCAGGAGAGGTTAGTTTTACCTTAATCCAAAACTCCTTGTTCAAGTTGTTTTCGAATTTCAACACTTTTTTAATTGTCAGGCTTGGTAATTGTTTATAGATTACCTTAAAGGATGGTTTAGATTCTGTACCAACATTTTTTATTTCTTTGGTAAAGGCTGGGACGTCCGGTGCAATTAAATCGTATTGATATCCTTTGGCAACTTTTTCAAAGTTCCTCGTTTCATTAGATACGTTTTTACCAACATTCACATTGGTTTTTCGATAGTCTTGATTATCAGAACCTCCGTTCTTGTTCTTTTGAACCAGTTTCAGTTCAATATTACTCGGTTGATCAGCTGTAATAACAGTTCTCGCACCCGTCACACCTTGCCATTCAACTTCCACTGGTACCGTTAATGGATCTGAAGGCTTAAATGTTGGGTTGTCAGAGTATTCTTTGGTCTTGGTTTGTGAGGTGCCTATTCCATAGGAATAGGTGACACTGGCACCTTTATTGGAATAGAGTTTATTGACATCAGAACCATCAGCATCACCAGCCTCTATCTTTTTATCACCAGCAATGGCATCCAGAGCATCTTGACTAGATGTAACAGTAAATTTGAGAGCGTATCGAGCCCCATCTTCCAAGGAATAATTCGGAGAAAATTTAGCCGTAACTTCCACTAATCCACCAGAGGTTGTCTTGGTATCAAAAGTTACTTGCTCTTCGGTTAATGTTTCACTGCTACCAGCCGTTTCTTTCACTACACGAAACTCTGACGATCCGTTCGGTAATAGCTGGACATACTTAGAAAGAACATCTTTGATAGTCACACGGTGAATTCCCAGAGGCAGAATCTTATCAGTGATATCTTTAAAACTGTCTCGTAACTGGTCTTCATTGTTTGCGGATAGGATTTCATTAGGAATGGAAGAATTGTGGTACCTGATATAATACTGCAAACTGGTAATACTGTCGACATTGTTTGAATAACGAAATTTAATAGAGTAAAAGCCATCTAGTTTTGGAGCGAGACTATAGGCGAGATTATTGATAGATCCATCTAAATTATTCCAGAACCAATATGGAGCCGTTTCTGATCCATCTTGATTATTATAGTTATAAACTGTATAACCACTGTCGTTGTAATACATATTGGCAAAACCATCTGATAGAACAATAACAACTTTCTTAGCATTAGACCTTGCACTATCCATCAATTGATTGGCAATACGAATACCTGCGCTAATATTGGTTCCTGTACCGATTCCTGATTCAGTCCCTATTGATTTGCCACCAGCAATCTTCATATTACTAACTGCAGTCTTTGAACCACTAGCATCGTTATTCCAATTTAAAATTGTTTCCGCATCATCCCATGGGGACACACCATCATAAAATGCTGTTCTCTCTTCATACGGCCAATACCGATATCCCCACTCCCATTTTCGGTAGTAGGCATTCCATGATTGTTCTGCAAACTTATTATCAATCTTTCCGCCAAAACCTACCATGGATAACCGATTATTTGAATTGGATAAAATCGTATCAATTAATCCCTGACGATCTCGAGTCCCTTTAAGGGTATTTTTTAAAGCATCCAATCTTGTAATTGTTCGTCCAGTAGAAGAAGGAACATCTCTCTTGTTCATACTTCCTGAGAGATCTGCTACTAAAACAACATCTAAGGGATCCGTTTGAGTTTCTGTCCCAAGCTTAGAAGTGATATCCAATGACAACTCATACTTGTCATCTTGTCCGGATATCGGAGTAATTGTCTTGTGAAGAGTTGTCTGAGGTTCTGTATTAGAATCAGCATTTAACATACCTATCGGAGCACACAAAAAGAGAATAGCTAACAGTGTAACTAAACGGCGCGCAATAATTTGAACTTTCTTAAAATCAAAGCGAATGTTCATTTTATTCTCCTTAACTAGAATGTTTTTATATTATTACTATATCAATCTATAGAATTTATAAAACAATTGTACACTAAACTCCAAACAGTGTCAATCAATATAATTATTTTATATTATATTGATTGTAAAATAGCATGATTCTTCTTTGTCTTTCAAACTATTCTATGGTAAAATGAAAAAGAATAGAATAACCGTTTTTCTATTTGAGATTATTATGGATTTGAGTTATTATATTTTTTAAATCATAAAACCTTCGGAATTAGTTTTTTCTGAAGATAGCATTTTATTTTTAATTGTTAAAGGAGTTTTTATGACTTATCCGAACCTTTTAGATCGTTTTTTGACCTACGTTAAGGTCAATACGCGTTCTGATGAACACTCGACTACTACTCCAAGTACGCAAAGTCAGGTAGATTTTGCAACCAACGTTCTTATTCCTGAAATGAAACGTGTCGGTCTGCAAAACGTTTACTACCTTCCAAATGGTTTTGCTATTGGGACCTTACCAGCAAACGATCCAAGCTTGTCACGCAAGATTGGCTTCATCTCCCATATGGATACTGCTGATTTTAATGCCGAAGGTGTAAAGCCGCAAGTTATCGAAAACTATGATGGTGGAGTCATCGACTTAGGTTCTTCTGGTTTTAAACTCGATCCTGCTGATTTCAAGAGCCTTGAGAAATATCCAGGCCAAACGCTTATCACAACTGATGGCACGACCTTGCTGGGTGCTGATGACAAGTCAGGAATTGCTGAGATTATGACTGCTATTGAATATCTGACTGCTCATCCCGAAATCAAACACTGTGAAATCCGTGTTGGTTTTGGTCCAGATGAAGAAATCGGGGTTGGAGCTAATAAATTTGATGCAGATGACTTTGACGTTGACTTTGCCTATACTGTTGATGGTGGTCCGCTAGGAGAACTTCAGTACGAGACTTTCTCAGCAGCAGCTGCTGAACTCCATTTCCAAGGGCGCAATGTTCACCCTGGTACCGCTAAAGGCCAGATGGTCAATGCCCTTCAGCTAGCAATTGATTTTCATAATCAACTTCCAGAGAATGACCGACCTGAACTGACAGATGGTTACCAAGGTTTCTATCATCTTATGGATGTGTCAGGTAGCGTTGAGGAGGCGCGTGCAAGCTATATCATTCGAGACTTTGAAAAGGATTCCTTTGAAGCTCGTAAAGTAGCTATGCAGTCTATTGCTGACAAGATGAATCAAGAACTTGGGAATGATCGCGTTAGCTTGACTCTGACAGACCAGTACTACAATATGAAGGAAGTCATTGAGAAAGACATGACGCCTATTACTATTGCTAAAGCTGTTATGGAAGATTTAGGAATCGCGCCAATTATTGAACCAATTCGTGGTGGAACAGATGGGTCTAAAATTTCCTTTATGGGTATCCCAACTCCAAATATTTTTGCTGGTGGTGAAAACATGCATGGACGTTTTGAATACGTCAGCCTTCAGACTATGGAGCGTGCGGTGGATACCATCATTGGCATTGTATCTTATAAAGACTAAAAAAGACGAGGTAGCTCAGCTACTTCGCCTTTCTTTTTATTCATTTGGTTGAGCACTTGTCTCAGACTCACTTTGTGCTTGCTTTTCTGTCGCTTGAGAAGCAGCTGTTTCACTGTCTTTCTCAGACTTAGATTGGCTATCAGTTTCACTTGCTTTTGAACGGAGTTCCTGGTTCAAGCTAATGATTTCTTTAGCTAGAGTGAGGAGACCTTCTTTATCACTGCTTTTGGCTGCAAGTTGATCAAATAGAGCATCAACACGTTCAAAGTCTGCATCGGTTCCTTTGTTATCCTCTAAGTACTTGTGAAGAGAGAGCATGACATTATAGAGTTTTTGGTAGATGATCACGGTTTGCGGATCTTGTTCTGCTTCTTTTTTCTCTCGTTGGATAGTCGCTGCAATACGATTTAAAAGATCCTCAAGTTGTGTTTTAGCTTCGTCAAGGTCTGCATTTTCCTTTTCAGTAGCCGCCTTGATATTAGCTGCTTCTTCAGCTAGGGATTGTTTGACACCATCTTCTTTGACACGTGCTAGGAGTTGAGCAGCTTTAGTTAGGAGAGCATCTACTTCTTCCTTCTTAACATGGCTAACCCGCTCTTCTGGCATAAAATCACCGTAGAGTTCTTTTAGGAATTCATAGATGGCGGTCTTAGCAGTTTGACTATCTACTTTTTCCGTATCTAGAATAGTCTTACCAGCTTTTGTAGATACGGGTTCTTCTTTGAGAGCCTCTTCTACTTCTAGCTTAGTTTGGTAAATAGTTGGGAATAGCTTGTTCAAGTCGGTTGCTTTTAGGAAAGATTGTGACTGGTAAAGTTCCCATGTCAATTTAGCAACACGGTTCCGAAGTTCTTCTCTCAAACGACCATCAGACACATGTTCGTAGAAGTACTTGATGTACTCTACTGTTGTGACTCCTGTCCGATCTCGGAAATCTTGCAAGGCCTGAAGTTTCGCTTCAATGGCAGCCAAATCTGTCTCATCCTGTGCTAGTTTTGCTTCCTGCAAATGTACTAAAAGATCTTTCTTAGGCAAGCCATAAGTGTCCGTATCCAGTGTATTGATCTTATCTACTAAGGCTTGGTACTTCTTATCTAAAGGTGAAGTTTCAACCGGTGCCACACTTTGATCCACATGGATATACTGTTTATCAAAGAGATCCAAGGCTGCTAGATATCCAGCAGTTGAGTTTGTTGCCAGTTTTTTCATATTTTCGGTGAACTGCCCCAAAGCAAGTTCAACCCGTCTCTGCATGATTGGCTGGTCTTTGTAGAGATTTCTGCTATCTGCTAACAGTTGATCCACCTTAGATAGAACTGTTTGTTCATCAAATGCTCCAGGTTGATAGGTCGATTGTAGGGCTGGAATCTTATTTTTCAAAGCTACTTCATAGCCCTTAGTTTGAACCTTGATGTAGTGATTGTGGTCTCCGTGAGGAATCACAAAACTACCACTTTCTACCTGTAAACTATAAGGAGATACCCCATCACGTAGGGCAGTCGTATACAGTTCATTTAGGAAATCCAGTTCTGGGTTCCCAGTTTGGAGAGGAATACGAACATGTTCTTTTCGAACAGCATAGGGATGGATATGGGTTGGATCATAGGCTTGATCCGGATTTCCAAAGACAAAGAATCCATTTGAAATACGAATCGCTTCGAGCGGAACCCCGTAGGTCTGTGAGATATACTTGATTTTTTCTTCATCGCTAGCATCTCTTGAGAAACTTTCCACAGTCTTTGCAAGTGGTTGAACGTGCTGAGGCTGATGATTTTCTTTCAAGTGATTTTGGGCAGCTTTGATTTGGGTTGCAGTCAAGTCCTTCTTAAAGAAATAATGAGCGTGATCTCCATGAGAAACTACAAACCCTTGCTCATCCTCACTAATAACACGGTCAGCTGCAAAACTATGATCATGTTCTTCACCGTGGTGATGGTCATGCTCCTCTCCATCATGGTCATGATCTTCATGGTTGGTATTCTGGCTTCCATGGTCACCGTCTTGGTCATGAGAATGATTTGGCTGAGCTGGATGCTCTGCTGGTTTGCTTGGATTTTCTAAAGGTGTTGGCTTCCCACTGTCGCTAGATAAAGGAATCATACGCGCAATCTTTTCTTCCAATGCAGAAAGCTTTGTATACGGGATGAAATGATAGTGATTTCCGTGAGGAATCGCCACGCCACTCGGCGTTCTACTTGAAATCTTAGCAGGATCAAAAATCAAGCCATCTGATTCAGCATAACGTTGATTACTTGGAAGAGCATAGAGTTGCTGCAATAGACTCTGAAGGCTCTCTTCTGGTTTGCTTGGTGTTTCGGTTTGTTGACTTGGATTAGTGGTTTGACTGCTTCCATTTTGGTTTGGACGATAGTCAGTCACAGTTGGTTGCTTTCTAGTTCCAGAGAGGTAAGTTTGAGCAGCTGCCAATTCGCTAGCAGACAAGGAACTCTTCGGAATGTAGTGGAAATGTCCTCCATGAGGAACGATATAAGCATCACCAGTATCCTCTATAATATCAGATGGATTAAAAATATACCCATCATCAGTGGTATAGCGACCTTGCGATTGAGCAAGCGCCACTGCACTGTTAGAGGTTGGTGCATCATGAGTATGACCTTGTTTTTGGCGCTCAATTTCGTCCTTCGTACGAATATTATCAGCATGAGCCGCATCTTTAAGGTAAACATAATACTTGCCATCCACCTTGATAATGTAGCCACCTTTGATTTCGTTGACAATGTCAGCATCTTTCAGTTGATAATTGGCATCTTTCATCAACAGTTCTTCGCTGAAAATCGCGTCAAAAGGAACTTTCCCATTGTAATAATGGAAATGATCACCGTGTGATGTCACATAACCTTGATCGGTAATTTTCACGACAATCTGTTCTGCCTGAATATCTTCTTTTTTGCTAACTTGATCTGGTGTCTGGGTCTCTGTTTTTTGAGAGTCTTGTTTACCATCGACATAAGATACACGATTATTGTCCTTATTTTCCTGCGATCTATACTGGTTCAATGCATAAGCGCAAAGACTCAAGGATACGATAAGAGCTGATCCAGCTGCTATATATTTTTTACTGAATTTCATAAATCCCTCATTTCAATAAATGATGAAGCTATTTCTTAACTTCTTTTTTTCGGTTAAACAGTTTTCCTAAACCGGTTATTTAACCAATTAATTAACCAGTAAATAGTTTACCTTTTTTAAGTTTATCTGTCAAGATTTTTAGTGAAAGAGACTCAAATTATTACTTTAAGAATCCTTTCTTCATTTTTTAGACAGGAAATTTCATCTTTTTATTAACAAATAAAAGGACATTATTCTATCCAATAATAGAACAATATCCTTTCAACTAGATGATTATTTGTCAAAATCTTCTAAGGTTTTATTTGCTTAAGAGTTTTAATATCATAGGTTACTAAATCCCCATTCTTATTATAAAACTGAACTCCTTCTGCTGAAAAAATAAGGTATTTAGAATCAATTTGAGCAATTTGTGTTATTTTATTTATATGATCTTTTAAAGTGGCCTTATCTAATCCATAATCTGGTATATCATCGTAATCATCTTCTTTATTTTCTTCTGCTTTAGGTTTGTCTTTTTCAACCGAAGGATTGCTGCTAGTCGCATCTGCCTCATTTTGAGATTTATTATCCTTTGGTTGTTCATCGACTTTATTTGAATCGGATGCATCTTTCTTTGTTTCCGATTTCTTATCTGAAGAAACTAGATGTGAATTAGAAGAATCATTTGTTGTTTCTTTTTCTTTAATTCTTTTAGCAATCAACTCTTGAGCTTGTTTCCACTCTTTATCTGATAAATCAGACTGATTGATATTTCTCAATGAATCACCACTAGCTTTTGGAATACTGAAAGATTTATCTGCCCAAATATAGGTTCCCTTTGCCAATACATCCTGAGGATCAAAAATATATCCATCAGGAGTTGCAAACTTGCCTTCTTTAAGTGCTTTCTGAACTTCTTCAGCAGAATGGATAATTTGCCAATTCTGCATTCCAGCGCGTTTTTCAAGAGGAGTCACATTAGCAATAACGGAACCTGAATCCTCGTGACCCGGCTTAGACCAAACTTCAGGACGAACCTCAGGGTGTTGCATGACATATTTAATAGTCGCAATTTGATCAGGCTCTAACCATGAGTAAGGCACAACATGAATATGATCAATGTGTGGAATAATGAATGAACTTCCAGTATCATAGGTAGTATTCGCTGCATGCATCGGCAAACTTGAGACATCTACAGCTAATCTTGGTTTGATCCCTGTGTCTACTATATCATAACGATAATGATCTCTATCCTTAAGCATGAGTTCTTGTTCAGAAAAAGCAATTTGAGTAAGATCAAGTTCATCTCGAGAGTAGAAGTATTCTTTTCCGTTCTCTTTAAGAACATAGCCTACTTTACCATCTTTAGTCACTTTACCAGTCACTTTTTTTGAATCAAATTTTGGTTTTTCTTTGTTATCCATATTCTCTGAAGGAATAACACTCTCATTAGGTTGGCCTTTTTCCTTCATCCATTTGCTAACTTCATCTAATTCGAACTGTTCTAACTCTCCAAATCCCACATAATGGAAATGATTTCCATGTCTCGCTATAATGCCTGATTTATCAACTGAATAGATAGAATCTTTACTGAATACATATCCATCACTCGTATCATAAGGTTTACCATCTAAACCTTTTCCATAAGCTTTGATTGGTTGTCCTAAGAACTTATGAACTACTTCTCTTGATACTAAAGGTTTAATATCTGTACCAATTTGATTTAATCCATATTGCCCTTTTAACGGAATCATTCTTGCAATCTTCTGCTCTAAATCAGTCATTTGAGAATAAGGGATAAAGTGGTAATGGTCTCCGTGTGGCACTGCAACACCATTCGCAGTTTTTCTTGTAATCTGCGCTGGATCAAAGACAAGTCCATCTGATTCCACGTGTCGTTGACTGAGCGACAAGGCATAAAGTTGTTTCAAGAGACTAGATACATCTTCACTTGGACTTTCTTGATAACTATTATCCACTTGTGAGCTAACACTTGGAGCCCATCCTCTAATATTTGTCTCAACTTTACTATGATTTGTTTGTCCATATGAACTACTATTCGATGCATCTGATGAGCTACTAGAAGAATTTGTAGACGGACGATACCCAACTGAGCTTGTTTGACCACCTTTACCAGATAAGAAGGCTCGAGCAGCAGCTAATTCACTGGCAGACAAGTCACTCTTAGGAATATAGTGGAAGTGATTACCATGAGGAACGATATAAGCATCGCCCGTATCTTCGATGATATCAGATGCATTAAAGATATAACCATCATCTGTTGTATAGCGTCCTTGAGCTCTGGCTACAACTACTGCCTGATCGTTAGAACCTCCTCCGTGATTACTACTATGTTCTTGTTTCTGACGAGTAATTTCTTCTTTTGTTCGAATATTATCCGCATGAGCCGTATCTTTCAGGTAAACATAGTATTTCCCGTCTACCTTAATCACATAACCACCCTTGATTTCATTAACAATATCTGAATCTTTCAACTGATAATTCGGATCTTTCATCAGCAACTCTTCACTGATGATAGCATCATAAGGAACCTTCCCATTGTAATAATGATAGTGGTCACCGTGTGAAGTGACATAGCCTTGATCAGTAATTTTGATGACAATTTGTTCGGCATTGATGCCTTCTTTTTTACTGACTTCATCAGGTGTCAAAGTCTCTGCCTTTTGACTCGGTTGTTTTCCATCTATATAGGAAACACGATTATTTTCCTTGACTGTTCTAGCTTGATACAGTCCCAACTCGTAAGAACAAACACTTAAAATTAAAGCTGCCGCAGAACCTGCTAGATATTTTTTATTGATTTTCATAATTTCCTCATTTTAATTCTTCTGCAAGAACATTCATATTTTCTTCTAAATTTTCTAAGTAAGTTTTGTCATTTTCAGGATCAGCTTCCAAAGGATTGAGTGTCTTTAGGCTAACTCCTGTTGATTTGACCAAGGTCTCAGCGACTTTAGAAGAAGCATTGCTCTCAGTAAAGATGGTTTTAACCTTATAGGTCTTAACGAATTCCTGAATTTCTGTTAGTTGTCTCGGACTTGGTTCTTGTTCAGGGGAAATCCCTGCTATACCAAGTTGTTTCAAACCAAAGCGTTTAGCGAGATAAGAAAAGGCTGTGTGTTGTGTAACAAAGGTCTTTTGACTCGCTTTTTCAAAAATAGGCTGGTACTTCTTAGTCAATTCTTGGGCTTTAGCGATAAAGTTTTTAGCATTCTTTTGATACGTTTCCTTATTAGCACTATCAATCTCCGAAAGTTTGTCAGCGATAATCTGAGCTTCTTCACCTGCTTTTTCTGGATCTAACCAAGTGTGAGGGTCGTAGAGTGTTTTTTCATCGATACCGTCACCAGCTTCAACATCTTCCAAACCTGGTACACGCTCCAACGTCATTCCTTCAGAAGCTTCTAAAACCTTAACTTTTGAGTTTTTCAAGTTAGGATCTAGACTTCCAGCCCAAGATTCGAGCGTATGAGAATGGTAGACAAAGACATCCGCGTCATAAATAGCAGCAATGTCATTTGCTGACGGTTCAAAGGAGTGAATCCCACTACTTGACTGAATCATCCGTACATCATTCAAGTCCCCTGATACCTCTTTTACCATGGCATAGATTGGGTAAAAACTTGTTACAATCTTCATCCCTTTTGCTTCTTGTTTTTCTTTTTGACCACATGCTCCTAAGACAAGAACCAGCAGACTTGCCACTAATAATAGAAATGTTCTTTTTTTCATCATTACTCCTTAACTAGTATTTAACCATTTAATTAACTAGTAAATAGTTTATCTTTATTTACACTATATGTCAAGATATTTTACATATTTTCATGAAAAAAATGAGAACTAGAACTTACATTCTGTTCTCATTTTCGATTTTAACTTTTCTAGTTCTCCTATCCTGTTTTTAGGAGTTAGAAAATGTTGTTACAACTACTTACTCTCCCTTAACAAAGCCAATAATTTTTCAGCTTCTGCCATAATAGTATTGTTGTCCTGGGAGCCAAATAGCAGGTTATTTTTTAAGCCAGTGAGAGTTTCTTTGGCATTGGACTTGATAATGGGGTCTTGGATCTTTGCAAGTAGCTCTTCAGCCTCTCTCAGTTTTTCTTCAACCTTTTCAGTTTCAACCTGAGGTTCTTCTGGTTCCTCTGGTGATTCTTCTTCTGGCTCCTCAGTTGGTTTTGGAGATTCTGGTTTCTCACTCTGAGGTTTCTCTTCGCGAGGTTTTTCTTCCTCAGGTTTTTCTGTACGAGGTTTCTCCTCTGATGGTTTTTCCGTTTGATTGGTATCAGCTTGACCATTTTGGTTTCTTTGAACATGGTCACTTGCATTCCCCCAACCACTATCTGAATGCGGACGTTCGTTTGGATGTTCGACATAGTACTTGACAGTCGCAAAGAGATCCTCAAGAGTATACCCCTTAGGTGCCTCATAAAGTCCTTCGTCAAACCACTCAAATTTGATGTTATGGTAATGATCATAATGAGGAATGATTAAACTACCGTTTTTAACTTCCACGGTATGTTGGAGATTGTAAGGCATACGATCAAGCGGCACCTTCTTAGCTGCTTTCACGCGGTTGTAGATAGCTTCTGCTCCTTTAGCCTCCGTATTTCCTGGATTCTGATGGTCTGTTGAAGGAGGAGTCAAACCTTTCTCTTTAGCATAAGCCTGGGCTGCCGCTCTTTCGGCTTCAGACAAACTATCTTTCTTAATCCAATGACTATGGGTCATATGTGGAGCTACATAGGCATCCCCCTCATCACTGGTGATATCACGAGGATCAAAGATATAGCCATCTTCTGTTGTATACTTGCCTGCCAACTTGGCTACCTGAATCTCATCATCAGTGTAGGCAATTTGCGCATTTGGTTTTCCTAAACGTTCTGGATGACGAATCGGTGCTAGAAAGGCCAAGATATCATCCACCAACTTGACTTTATCACTGCTTTCATCATTTAAACGTTCCAACAGTTTATCCAAAGCGTCAAAATCAGCTTGGCGCCCTTTATTATCAAGTAAGTCCTGATGAATTCTTGCTAGTAAATCATAAGCCTTATTGTAAAATCCTCGATCATCAGATGGGAGATTGGTTTTCTTAGCTCCGAGTTTATGAGACAAACTTTCTTGCTTGGCTAGTTTACTATCAATTGCTGCTGCTGTTTCTGCTGAAAGCTTCTTGGCAGGAATATAACGTGAGGTTCCATTCTCCTCAAAGACATAGCCGTCAGCTACTTTTCGAATAGCCTGTTTAACTAATTTTTCGTCAATTGGATTTCTTGGAGTTGGTTGAGGAGTTGGTGCAGGTTGCGGGCTTGGACTAGGTTCCGGAGTCGGTTGTGGACTTGGTTGTTCTGGTCTTGAATCCGGCACCCTATGGTTCGAACTGTACTGTAGAGGAATAATACGAGCGATTCGTTCTTCCAATTCAGACATCTGTGAATAAGGGATGAAATGGTAATGGTTCCCATGAGGCACAGCAACTCCTCTAGCTGTTCGACTTGTAATCTGTGCTGGGTCGAAGACAAGACCATCAGATTCTACGTGTCGTTGGCTGAGCGGCAAGGCGTAAAGTTGTTTCAGAAGGCTATCAATATCCTCATCACTCTGACTTGCTTGGTTATCGTCGCTACTGTTGTTAGCTGTGTTCGTGTTCGTATAGCTGTTGCCTTGATTATTATAGGATGGAGTCCATCTATCTACATCGCTGCTAGCACTGTTGTTATTGGTACGGCGATAAGTAGGCGTATTTGATTGGCCACTTCTACCAGATAGAAAGGCTTCTGCTGCAGCCAATTCGCTGGCTGATAACTCGCTCTTGGGAATGTAATGGTAATGGTCGCCATGAGGAACGATATAAGCATCACCAGTATCTTCAATGATATCGGATGCATTAAAGATGTAACCATCATCTGTGGTGTAGCGTCCCTGTGAACGTGCCAAGGCTACCGCACCATCGTTTGCTGAAGTCCCTCTTTCACGATGCTGACTATGTTCTTGTTTTTGCCGATTGATTTCTTCTTTCGTACGGACATTATCCGCATGGGATGCGTCCTTAAGGTAAACATAGTATTTTCCATCTACCTTGATCACATAACCGCCCTTGATTTCACTGACAATATCCTCGTCCTTGAGCTGGTAGTTTGGATCATTCATCAGCAACTCTTCACTGATGATAGCGTCATAAGGGACCTTGCCATTATAGTAATGATAGTGGTCGCCGTGCGAAGTAACATATCCTTGGTCTGTTATCTTGATGACGATTTGCTCCGCATTGATGCCTTCTTTCTTGCTAACCTCATCAGGAGTCAGATTCTCCGTTTTTTGCGCCGCTTGTTTTCCATCTATATAGGAAACACGATTATTCTCTTTGACTGTTCTAGCTTGATACAGTCCCAACTCGTAAGAGCAAACACTTAAAATTAAAGCTGCCGCAGAACCAGCAAGGTATTTTTTATTAATTTTCATTGAAACTCACTTTCTTTTTGATATTTTTAGTTACAATTCATTTCTAAATTGCAGAAACTCCTCTCTATTACTTAACTGGTTAATAGTTTACTCCTAAATTTGCAACTTGTCAAGAATTTTATGAACTGGTTAAGTATTTTTTTGTTCTGACCACAACTTTCTCAAGATTGGGCTTTATATAAGAAAAATTAGCTTGAAAATTCTTTAAAAAAATCCCTGCAACTCGGTTGCAAGGACTTTTCGATTAATCAAAATTAACGTATTCTTTTTGAAGTTCAAGAACTTCTTCCATTGTTGAGCATTCTGTAAGGGCACGGTTTGCGTACTCTTCCATCTTAGCTGTATCGAGTTTCTTCATCAAGCTACGTGTACGAAGGACAGATGTTGCTGACATAGAGAACTCATCCAAGCCCATTCCGACAAGAAGTGGAACAGCTTTTTGGTCACCAGCCATCTCACCACACATACCAGCCCATTTACCTTCAGCATGAGCTGCCTTGATAACGTTGTTGATCAAGCGAAGGATTGATGGGTTATATGGTTGGTAAAGGTATGAAACTTGTTCGTTCATACGGTCTGCCGCCATTGAGTATTGGATCAAGTCGTTTGTTCCAATTGACATGAAGTCTACTTCTTTTGCAAATTGGTCTGCAAGCATCGCTGCTGCAGGGATTTCAATCATAATACCAACTTGGATGTCATCCGCAACTGCAACACCTTCAGCAAGAAGGTTTGCTTTTTCTTCTTCATAAACTGCTTTAGCTGCACGGAATTCTTTCAAGAGGGCAACCATTGGGAACATGATACGCAATTGACCATGAACAGAAGCACGAAGAAGGGCACGGATTTGTGTACGGAACATTGCATCTCCAGTTTCAGAAATAGAGATACGAAGGGCACGGAATCCAAGGAATGGGTTCAT
Organism: uncultured Streptococcus sp.; assembly: GCA_963535345.1. Classification (GTDB taxonomy): domain Bacteria; phylum Bacillota; class Bacilli; order Lactobacillales; family Streptococcaceae; genus Streptococcus. The sequence continues at coordinate 12,318 of CAUSWL010000008.1, read as the reverse complement.
TTCATGTGGCATATCGAAGTAAGGAAGTTCCTTATCTCCACCGATATCCATTGTACGAACAACCACTGGCTTACCATTCATTCCCTCAAGAACAGCCTTGTATGCTTCATACTGTTCGTCTTCTGTTGGGAAGTCTTGAGAATCCATGTACAAGAACTCTGTACGGTAAAGACCAACAGCTTCAGCACCGTTGTCATTAACACCTTCAACGTCTTTTGGAGTACCGATGTTAGCAGCCAGCTCGAAGTGTTTACCGTCAGCAGTCACTGTTTGAGCATCTTTCAAAAGTGCCCATTCAGCTTTTTGTTTAGCATAAGCTTCACCAGCTGCTTTAAATTCTGCCGCTTGTTCATCTATTGGGTTGATAATGACTTCACCAGTGATTCCGTTAACGGCAAGGATATCACCGTCTTTCACCACTTCAGTGATGTTATTTGTTCCCAATACAGCTGCAATTTCAAGTGTACGTGCCATGATAGCTGAGTGGCTTGTACGTCCACCGATGTTAGTTACAAAAGCTTTTACAAAGTTTTTGTCCAATTGAGCTGTATCAGATGGTGTCAAGTCATGCGCAATCACGATTACTTCTTCATTGATAGAAGCTGGGTTTGGCAATTTCTTACCAAGAAGATTTGCCAATACACGTTTTGTCACGTCGCGGATATCCGCTGCACGTTCTTGCATATATGGATTGTCTTCCATACCTTCAAAGATAGTGATGAACATGTCAGTCACTTCTTTAAGACCTGCTTCAGCATTGACTTTCTTAGCACGGATTGTTTCTTTAATCTGACCAATCAATTCTGGGTCAGCAAGAACCATCAAATGAGCGTCAAAAACTTGAGCCGCTTCTTCACCAAGCGTACCTACAGCTTTCTCACGGATAAGAGAAAGCTCGTTTTGAGAAGCTTCAAGAGCTACATCCAAACGAGCCTCCTCTGCGTTTGTATCTTCGACTGAAACAGTTTCGAATGACAAATCCGGTTGAACGAGTAGATATGCTTTTGCAACTGCAACACCATCAGATGCTGCGATTCCTTTAAGCATTTCTGTCATTTTCCTTATGCCAATCCTTCTTTTTCCATAGTTTCAGTGATAGCAGCGATTGCGTCGTCAGCATCTGCACCTTCAGCTGAAATTGTAACGTCAGCACCTTGACCAACACCAAGACTCATAACACCCATGATAGATTTAAGGTTTACTGATTTACCTTTGTATTCAAGAGTGATATCTGAAGCAAATTTGCTAGCTGTTTGAACCAACAATGTTGCTGGACGTGCGTGAATACCTGTTTCTGCCACTACGTGGAAATCTTTAGAAGCCATAGTTTGACTCTCCTTTTGTTCTTTCTTTTTTGAGTTATATGTGATAACCCTTACAATTTGGTATTATATCATCTTCTAGGATTTTTTTCAAGCATTTTATGGGATTTATTCGATTTCCTTTCAGATAACTTGCTGAAAATCTTCTATTCTAGATAACAAAACACAGGATATAGTTTTCCAAAAAACTACTTCTAGGATAATCATCACTATTTTACAAAACAAACACTACATGTTGTGTTTTGCGACCTTGAGTAGAAAAATATACCACTATATTTAGTTTCAAATCATTGACAAAAATTTATTTTCTGATATACTAAGAAAGTAATCTATTTTGAAAGAGGAGTTACACAATGGTAACCGTTTATTCTAAAAACAACTGTGTCCAATGTAAAATGACCAAACGTTTCTTGGACAGTAATAATGTCGCTTATCGTGAAATCAATCTTGATGAGCAACCTGAGTACATCGATCAAGTTAAAGAGCTCGGTTTCAGCGCAGCTCCTGTTATCCAAACACCAACAGAAGTCTTTTCAGGTTTCCAACCAGGAAAACTGAAACAATTAGCATAATCTTAGTACATCATCCAGAAGAAATTGCTTCTAGGGCTAACTTAGAAGCCTTTCTTTTGTAATTAGATAAGGGAAATTTTATGGGATTAAAACATCTTGAGGACGTGACTTACTTCCGTCTCAATAACGAAATCAACCGTCCTGTCAATGGACAAATCATGCTTCATAAAGATAAGGAAGCCTTGGATGCCTTCTTTAAAGAAAATGTAGTTCCAAATACAATGTTTTTTGATTCAATTACTGATAAAATCAACTACCTCATTGAACACAACTACATTGAAACTGCATTTCTTAAGAAATACCGTCCAGAGTTTTTGGAAGAATTGCATCAATTTATCAAGGACCAAAACTTCCAATTCAAATCATTCATGGCAGCATACAAGTTTTACAATCAATATGCCTTGAAAACTAATGATGGGGAATACTATCTTGAGAGCATGGAAGACCGCGTCTTCTTTAATGCGCTTTATTTTGCTGATGGTGATGAAGCTGTTGCGATTGATATCGCCAATGAAATCATCCACCAACGCTACCAACCTGCTACTCCTTCCTTTTTGAACGCAGGTCGTGCTCGTCGTGGGGAGTTGGTATCTTGCTTCTTGATCCAAGTAACGGATGATATGAACTCTATTGGACGTTCTATCAACTCAGCTCTTCAACTTTCACGTATCGGTGGTGGTGTGGGAATTAGCCTCAGCAACCTTCGTGAAGCGGGCGCACCTATCAAGGGTTATGAAGGAGCCGCTTCTGGTGTCGTACCAGTTATGAAACTTTTCGAAGACAGCTTCTCTTACTCAAACCAATTGGGTCAACGTCAAGGGGCTGGGGTTGTCTACCTCAATGTCTTTCACCCAGATATCATCGCTTTCCTTTCAACTAAGAAAGAAAATGCCGATGAAAAAGTCCGTGTTAAGACCCTCTCACTTGGAGTTGTGGTGCCCGATAAATTCTACGAATTAGCTCGTAAAAATGAAGAAATGTACCTCTTCAGCCCTTACTCTGTAGAGCTTGAATATGGTGTGCCGTTCAACTATATCAACATCACTGAAAAATATGATGAATTAGTTGCAAATCCAAATATCCGCAAGACAAAAATCAAGGCGCGTGATTTGGAAACAGAAATCTCTAAATTGCAACAAGAATCTGGCTATCCATATGTAGTCAACATCGATACGGCTAACCGTGCAAATCCTGTTGATGGCAAGATTATCATGAGTAACTTGTGTTCTGAGATCCTTCAAGTTCAAGAACCAAGCTTGATCAACGATGCTCAAGAATTCCTTCAAATGGGAACGGATGTTTCATGTAACCTTGGTTCAACCAACGTGGTCAACATGATGACTTCACCTGACTTTGGTCGTTCTATCCGTGCTATGGTTCGTGCCCTTACTTTCGTTACAGATAGTTCACACATCGTAGCTGTTCCTACCATCGACCACGGAAATAGCCAAGCTCATACCTTTGGTCTTGGTGCAATGGGACTTCACAGCTACCTTGCCCAACAATTGATTGAATATGGATCACCTGAGTCGGTTGAGTTTACAAGCATCTACTTTATGCTTATGAACTACTGGACTTTGGTTGAGTCAAACAACATCGCTCGTGAACGTGGTATCACCTTCCACAACTTTGAAAAATCAGACTATGCTAACGGAAGCTACTTCGACAAGTATGTGACAGGCGAATTTGTTCCAAAATCAGACCGTGTTAAAGAACTCTTCAAAGATGTCTTTATCCCAAGTGCTGCTGACTGGGCTGAACTTCGCGAAAAGGTTCAAGCAGATGGTCTTTACCACCAAAACCGTCTAGCTGTTGCTCCAAATGGTTCTATCAGCTACATCAACGATGTTTCTGCTTCTATCCACCCGATTACGCAACGTATTGAAGAACGCCAAGAGAAGAAAATCGGTAAGATCTACTATCCTGCTGCAGGTTTGTCAACAGATACTATCCCTTACTACACTTCTGCTTACGATATGGATATGCGTAAGGTGATTGATGTATACGCTGCTGCAACTGAGCACGTGGATCAAGGACTTTCACTCACCCTCTTCATGCGTAGTGATATTCCAAAAGGTCTTTACGAATGGAAGAAAGAAAACAAACAAACGACACGTGACTTGTCAATCCTTCGTAACTATGCCTTTAACAAGGGTATCAAGTCTATCTACTACGTCCGTACCTTTACAGATGACGGTGGAGAAGTCGGTGCTAACCAATGTGAAAGCTGTGTGATTTAATCTTTGCTTGAGGAAACTACATTTTCTCAGATTAGTGATTCATTCACCCTGCTAAACTAAACTGGAATAAGCATCTATACTATGGAAAAACACAAAAGTCGGACTTCCGACTTTTTGCGCGAAACTACTCTAGGATTATGATAAAATAGAAGTAATTGTGAGTTCGCAATATTAAACACAGAAAGAGATTTCAAATGGAAACTTACTACAAAGCCATTAACTGGAATGCCATCGAAGATGTCATCGACAAATCAACTTGGGAAAAACTGACGGAGCAATTCTGGCTCGATACACGTATTCCCTTGTCAAATGACTTGGATGACTGGAGAAAGCTATCAAATGTAGAAAAAGACTTGGTAGGAAAAGTCTTTGGTGGTTTAACCCTTCTGGACACCATGCAATCTGAAACTGGGGTTCAAGCCCTTCGCGCAGACATCCGTACACCACATGAGGAAGCTGTTTTCAATAACATCCAATTTATGGAATCTGTTCACGCTAAATCTTACTCATCAATCTTTTCTACCTTGAATACTAAGGCTGAGATTGAAGAAATTTTCGAATGGACCAATACCAATCCTTACCTACAAAAGAAGGCTGAGATTGTCAACGAAATCTACCTAAACGGTAGCCCACTTGAAAAGAAAGTTGCTAGTGTCTTCCTTGAAACCTTCCTCTTCTACTCAGGTTTCTTCACTCCCCTCTACTATCTTGGTAACAACAAACTGGCCAACGTCGCTGAAATCATTAAATTGATTATTCGTGATGAATCTGTTCACGGAACCTACATTGGTTATAAATTCCAACTTGGTTTCAATGAATTACCTGAAGAAGAGCAAGAAAAACTCAAAGAATGGATGTACGATCTGCTATACACTCTCTACGAGAATGAAGAAGGTTATACAGAGAGCCTCTATGACGGTGTTGGTTGGACTGAAGAAGTCAAAACCTTCCTTCGCTACAATGCTAACAAGGCACTCATGAACCTGGGACAAGATCCACTCTTCCCAGATTCAGCTGATGATGTCAACCCAATCGTTATGAACGGTATTTCAACAGGAACTTCTAACCACGACTTCTTCTCTCAAGTCGGAAATGGTTACCTCCTTGGTGAAGTTGAAGCTATGCAAGATGAGGATTACAACTACGGTTTAGACTAATTTGATCAATCGTTCAAAATATCATGGTTTGTTTAAAACAACCATGGTATTTTTGTTTTTGTTTTATTTTGTTTTTTTCTATTTGATTGATTGAGTGTTTTATGGTAAGATAATAATAGTAGAAATCGAGGTGATAAGGATGCTAAAGCAAGAAAAACTAGATAGTATTCTAGAAGCAGTAAACACAAAAGGCACTATTACTGTAAAAGAGATTATGGAGAGTCTTGATGTATCAGATATGACAGCTCGCCGCTACTTACAAGAATTGGCAGATAAAGATTTGCTGGTTCGTGTGCATGGTGGTGCTGAAAAACTTCGTACAGGTTCTCTATTAAACAACGAACGCTCAAACGTCGAAAAACAAGGCTTGCAGATTGCTGAAAAACAAGAAATTAGCCGTTTTGCCGGTCATTTGATTGACGAAGGTGAAACCATTTTTATCGGACCAGGAACAACCTTAGAATGTTTTGCTCGTGAGCTCCCTATAGATAATATTCGTGTTGTAACAAACAGCCTTCCTGTTTTTCTCATCCTAAACGAACGAAAACTAACAGATTTGATTTTGATTGGTGGAAATTATCGCTCTATCACTGGAGCTTTTGTGGGAACACTTACCCTGCAGGATTTAGCCAATCTTCAGTTTTCTAAAGCTTTTGTAAGTTGTAATGGTATCAAGGATAAAGCTATTGCTACTTTCAGTGAAGAAGAGGGCGAGGTTCAACGAATCGCCTTGAACAATGCCAATAAAAAATACTTACTGGCAGACCACAGCAAGTTTAATAAGTTTGATTTTTACACTTTCTACAATATCTCAGAGATTGATACCATCGTTTCAGATTCCAAACTGAGTCAGGAAACATTTGAAGATTTGTCGAAACAAACAACCATTCTTTTATCAAAACCATAAAAATTCCCCTGCCTTTTGGCGGGGAATTTTTGTTGAATTTTATTCAATAAGTTGTGTCTCAGCTAGTTTCTTGTACCAGTGAGCTGATTTCTTAGGATAACGCTCCTGGGTTTCAAAATCAACATAGAAGAGACCGTAACGTTTTTCATAACCGTTTGACCATGAGAAGACATCCATCAATGACCAGATGAAGTATCCTTTTACATTAGCTCCATCTGCAATCGCATCAGACAAAACTTCCAAGTGTTGCTTCACGTAATCAATACGACCATCATCGTAAACAGTGTTATCGACGAACTCATCTTTATAACCAAGTCCATTTTCAGTGATGTAAATCTTCTTGTAGTTAGGATAATCTTTCTTCACGCGCATGATTTGGTCATACAAACCTTGAGGGTAGATAATCCAATCCCAATCCGTACGTGGTACATAGTCAGGAGCTACACGACGACCAACACCTTTGATTTGGTATTTAGAGCTTCCTTTCTCACCCTTACCATTATGGATAATTTCAGTTTCTCCATCAAAGGCTTCCATCCAGTCACTCATATAATAGTTGATGCCTAGAAAATCATTCAAGTCTTTCGCAGCTTCTAATGCTGTGAAATCTTCTTCACGAAGATCCAAGCTACCACCATTGACTGATAAGATATGGTTGACGCCTTCCATCGTTTCAGCTGAATAGTGACCTAGATAAGTTGCATCCAAGATAAATTTATTGTGGATGATATCTTCCAACTCAGCTGCACGAACATCTGCTGGATTTTTAGGATCTAAAGGATACTTGGTTGGCAGTGCGTGAACAATACCAATTTCACCTTTATAACCTTTATCTTTATATAGCTTAACTGCACGCGCATGAGAAACCATCATATTGTGGTGCGATTGGAAAACTTTGGCAAGGTCGTACTGAATACCTGGAGGGAATTTTCCAACCAAGTATTGACCATCACCAATTGGCCCAATTTCATTAAAGGTTGTCCAATAGTTTACTTCTGGGAATTCTTCAAAACAGAAGGCAGCGTAGTCTACAAAGTGTTCAATATTTTCACGGTTTAAGAAGTCTCCATTTGAGTGGAGAGCTTCTGGCGTATCAAAGTGATGAAGAGTTACAAAAGGCTCAACATGACGTTTGTGACACTCTGCAAATAGATTATGATAAAATTCAACACCTTTAGCATTTACTTGATCGTAACCAGTCGGGAAAATACGTGACCAGGCAATAGAAATTCGAATACCATTGACACCATACTCTTCTGCTAGCTTGAGGTCAACTGGGTATCGATTGTAAAAATCACTGGCTGGTTCGGCAGTGTACCAGTAGTTATCTTCAAGATATTTATCCCAAGCAACTGGTCCTTTTCCATCAGTATGCGTAGCGCCTTCTGCTTGATAGGCAGCTGTTGCGCCACCGAAAATAAAGTCTTTTGGTAATGATTTTGTCATTTTTTTCACCTATTTCTTGATTTAAATAAAGTAAAAGTGAGAGGAGAGGAGTCAGTGAGCCATCCTTCTCCATCTCACTTCTTGTATCGAGTCACCAAATTGTGACATGAGAAGGTAAAAACGATGTCTTTTTACCGACGAATTAACAAGGCGATTAGGAAATTTGCCATAGCGATTTCCGTAACGATAGGAGACTATTTCAGAGTCCCTATCGTTAATCGAATTGAGCTTGTACAAATGCAAGAGCACCTTTTCCATCACGAGTTAATTTGATGTATTGAGCGCCTTCTGTTTTCGCTAGTTTAATACCGAGCTTATCTGTTTCTGCTTTCATGTCTTCAAAGTTTGAAGCAACTTGAGGGGCAAGGATAACAAGATCAAACTCTGGCAACATTTCACGGTGAGCACCATAGCCACCTGCTGCTGCTTTCACAGGAACATTGTATTCTGCAGCTGCCTTGTTCAAAGCATTTGCAAGGAGACCACTTGTCCCTCCACCTGCACAGAGAACGAGAACATTTGTTTCTTCAGTGATGGTATTTTGTACTGCTTCTACACCCGCTTTCTCAAGAATAGCATCTGCTTTCGCAGTGTTGAAGTTCGCAGCAACTTTTTCTTTCAATTCATCATTAGATTTACCTGAACGTTCTTCTTCTAGAATTTGTTCATCATATACTTTAAGGAATGGGTAGTAAATGACTACGTCAACCACAATTAGAAGGGCGGCAAGAATGAATGATAGCACTTGGAAGTTAGTACCAAGAACTAGACCTAGTGGAGCTGGGGTTGTCCATGGTAGATTAGCAGTAAATGAATTCATTCCAAGAGTTTCAATAAAGAATTTAAAGATCCATACGTTTGCGATTGGAGCAAAGATAAATGGAATGAAGAAGATTGGGTTCAATACAAGTGGTGCACCAAACAAGATTGGTTCATTTACTCCAAAGAAAGTTGGAACTACTGAAGCACGTCCGATTGCACGGTTACGTTTTGATTTTGTTAACCACATGAACATGAATGGAACAACCAGTGTCGCACCAGTACCACCCATGGTAACGATAAACATTTGTGTACCAGAAGTAAGAATCTTGTCAGCGTGCATACCTTGTTGGAGAAGGTTCAAGTTGACTTCGGCATTTGCATAGGTAATAGCTGCGATTGCTGGTTCAACGATAGATGGACCATGGATACCAACAAACCAGAAGAAGGCAAAGGCACCAAAGATAATGGTAATACCTAGATAACCATCAGCAGCAGAGAATAATGGTGCAAAGAATTTACCGATTGATTCAGCTACGCTTGCACCAACAAAATGACGAGCTAATAAATCAAGAGCATAAAGAGAAACCACTGATAGAGTGAATGGAATCACATCTTTAAAGACTTGTGAGATATTTGGTGGAACTTCGTCAGGCATACGAATAGTAACGTTGTTCTTAACACAAACCTTATAGATGGCTACAGTAACAAAGGCAGCAAGGAAGGCTGAAAGTAAACCTTTTGTCCCCAAGAATCCAGTAGCTAGACCATTTTCGATAGGATCAGCTGCCAACATCAACAAACCAACAATTGCTGCCAACAATGTTGACATATAGTTGATTTGATTGGTTTTCTCCATGCTACGGTTTACTGAGTCGGTCAATGACTTAGCTGTTGTACCAGCTACCAAGAGAGCCAAAATCCCCATTGAATAGCTGTAAGGTTTCATCAGAAAGGCTACAACTTCATCAGACCATTTAAAGCCCCATGAGTTTGGTACAAAGGCAATCAAGATAAAGATACTTGAGAAGAGAATAACAGGCATACCTGCAATGAAACCATCACGAATAGCACGAAGATAGATATTACGAGATAGTTTCTCAAAGAAAGGCTTTCCTTTCTCAATAAATGCAATTAGTTTATTCATTATTTAACTCCTCTCTTGTAGAGTTCGATTAAATGATGCATCAAATCTTTTAACAAGACAGTTGTCATCAAGTGGTCTTGGCCATGCATCATGGTTACACTATACGCTAAGTCCTCACCAGAAGCTTCCTTAGTCAATAGACTTGTTTGCGCGTGGTGAGCCTCTGCAATACAGCTACCAGCTTCCTCTACCAGAGTGTCCGCTTTTTCAAAATCACCAGCTTCAGCAGCCTTCAAGGCTTCCAATAGTTTTGAACGAGCATCGCCAGCATAGGCTACGATTTCAAAACCTAACAATGTTACTTCTTCTCTATTCATGATAGAATTCTCCTTATGTATTTTTAATTAAATTTTTATGACAATAAACGTTGGATATGTAGAACTAGATAAACACGTTCACTTTTATACAAATCAAGACCCGTATGTTGCGTAATCACATCATAAATCTTGGAACCAATCTCGAACGCTTTTGGATAGGATTGTTTGATATGGTCTTCCATATCCAGAAGCGATTGGTTATCATCTCTAGAGCGGTCTAAATAATCCAAGAAATAATTCAAATGGATCATAAAGCGATCATAGAAATGGTTATTCTCTTTAGTTCGTTGAATTGCATATTCCTTTAGAACTTCCTCAACATTCCTGAGAATTTCTTTCCTCTTATCAATCGACTCCACAAGTTCCACTTCATTTTCACCTTCGGCATTAATGAAATGATAAGCAATCCGAATAATTTCGTCCTCAGGAAAATGATCTGCTAGCTTCTGGCGGTAAATTTCAAATGCTTCATTTGCGATTTGAAAAGCGACAGGATACTTAGTGGAAATATCTGGCAGATTACTATCCTTGTACCTTCCTTGTGCTAGAGCTTGGTAAGAACAGTAAATATGATCTGTCAAGGTTACGTAGAGATACTCTTGAATCGGATAATGATATTTCTTTGATAGCTTATCAATGATTTCATAAGTCACTGTGATAAAATCAAGCGGAACATCTTTGAGAAGAGCCATAAAGTTTTCTCTGGACTCTTCTGTCTTCATCCGAAAGATCTTCTCTACTTGGTTTTCAGAAATTAAATCCCCCTTCTTCTTTCCAAATGTAATCCCCTTACCAATCACAATCACTTCTTCTCCTTTGTCATTTCTGACAAGCGAGACATTGTGATTCATTGGATTTAGAATTCGATACATGGCAACCTCCTTTTGTATCTTAAAGGCATATGAGTACAAAAAATGACCACAAATGAGGTTAGAAAATCTACTATTTTCTAATTCATCTGTGATCATGCCTAATATTACTTAGTAACACTCACTTCTATTAATTTATGGTTTAATTATACCACTAAGATAAAAGATTGTAAACACTTTCAATCAAAAAAATTCCATTTTTAGACGAAAATGATCAAACAGTCTAATTAAAATCTTACACACGTTCAGTCCATGAAGTTGCTGTTGTTTTGAGAACTTTGTTGAGTTCATCAATGTTCTCAAATCCAGTTGTGCGAAGCCATTCACGAGCTGCTGCTTCACCGTCTTTGATGTAGGCTTCAACTGATCCAGCCCAAGTTGCACGGCCACAAAGAACACCATTGAAGTTTGCGCCTGATTCGTGGGCAAAGATAAGCGTTTCTTGGAAGAGTTTAGCTGACACACCTGCACTCAAGTAGATGTATGGCAAATTAGTTGCTTCATCTTGTGCTTTGAAGAAGGCTGCTGCTTCTTCACGAGTATGCACGATTTCACCATCGCCAAAGCCTTCAACGTATTTGACGTTGACTGGAACTTCCACTTTCAAGACATCGATGTTGAAGCGTGGGTCTGAGAAGACCTTCATAGCACCGATAACCTTGTGTGGTTTTACTTTTGCGTATTCAGCAGAGCCAGCGTCAGCGATTTTTTCATCGTAAGCGAGGATTTCAAGGAAGAATGGAATGTCTTCCGCCACACACTCTGAACCGATGCGTTCGATGTAGGCTTGTTTTTGTTGGTTGAGTTCGTCAGAGCTGTCTACGTCATAGTAAAGCAAGAATTTGACTGCATCCGCACCTTGTTCTTTGATGCGTTTTGCAGACCAAACATCCAAGCAGTCAGGCAAGCGTTTGGTGCTTGTTGTATCGTAGCCAGTTTTCTCATAAGCAAGGAGAAGACCGGCGTTGGCATCAAGCGCTTTTGTAGCTGGAAGACCATACTCTGGGTCTAGAAGCATAGAAGAAGCGTATTTTGTCAATTCATCTGCTACCAAGACTTTAAGTTCTTCCATTTGAGCGACTGTTGGCTCTTCTGTTTGGTATTGAGCCATGAGGCGTTTCAAAGCACCACGTTGGTCAAAGGCAAGAGCTGAGATAATGCCATTTTCATCTGAAAGTTTTTCTAAGCGTGCACGTTTTTGTTCTGTTAAAGCCATTTTATACCTCTTTTACTATTAATTGATCATATAGAGCTTGATAGTTGGCCATATTCACATGACCTGTCATTTTTTCTTGTGCATTGAGCATACCAAGGACATTGGCCTTGATGAGGATTTCTTGATCAGATTCCTTATGAAGAAGTCCTGATGAAATACCTGCAACAGTAGAATCTCCAGATCCGACAGGATTGACTACCTGAATTCTTGGAATATCTACCTTGTAGAAAGTGTTACCATGTTTTGCAAAAGCACCATTTGCACCAAGTGAAACGATTATCCACTCAACCCCTGCAAATAGAGGCTCTTGTAGAACTTCTTTTAATTCATCCAAATCCTCAGAAACTTCTTTCCCAAGAAGCTGAG
>CAUSWL010000007.1:0-40189 GCA_963535345.1 uncultured Streptococcus sp. | reverse complement strand
CGTGTTAATTATATCACAAAATCAGCAAAAGAGATAGAAAAACCCTAAACTTTTCTTGTTCATTCTTCTATCTACTAACCTAAAAATCTAGGATTACCGTACGGGAAATGGCAATTTTCACATAATTCGGTTGGAATAATTTAGGAAAATTTCTTGATTGATCTGCCTAATTACTTCTATACCATTCTTTTTCTAACATTTTAATCCTTAATATTCTAAACTCTACAGTCCTTCTTTTTGAATTGCTAGGTTTCTTATTATACAATATAACTAAAATAGTTTCTTTAGTTTGTGCTATTTGAGATTAAAAGAAGGGGAATTGCTACCATGAAATTAGAAAGACTAATCTATATTTTACTGTCTCTTTTAAATAAGAAGAGAATAACAGCTAAAGAGATTGCAGAGAGATTTGAAATATCTACTCGAACTGTATATAGGGACATGGATACACTCAGTTTAGCGGGGATCCCAATCTATTCGGAACGTGGAGATAAGGGAGGTTTCTATATACCGAGCGACTATAAGATAGACAGAAACTTTTTCACTGAGGAGGAGAGACAGTTTATCATTAATATGAGCCAAAATGTTAGTAAAATCGTTGGCCATTCAAGTCTTGACAGTATCGAACACAAGCTGTCTTCTCAAGAAATTACAAGAGCAAACAGTCCTTTTTACTTTGATCTCAGTTCCTGGACTCTTAATACAAATTATTTACTAGACATTGAGGAAGCGATACAATCTAAACAGATGATTTCTTTTTCTTACTATTCGAAAAAACAAGAGAAAAGTCAGCGAACAATTATCCCATACAGATTGATCTATAAACTGAATGCTTGGTATGTTATCGGTTACTGCTTAGAAAAATTAGATTTTCGTATTTTTAAATTAACTCGAATTCGAGAACTAGAACCAGTGGAGATAAAAGATAAATCATTCGATTATCCACGTTTATCTCAAGAAAAGTTAGAGCTTTTTTTAAATCCCCCAAAACATAAAGTGGAGGGGCAAAGAGAAGAAATCGAACTAGTTTTTACAAGATTTGCACTTCCAAAAATCTACGATCACTTCACGGAAGAAGAAATCAGAGTCGAGGACGAAATAATAAAAGTTCAGGCATTTAGAGCTTTAACTCCTTCATTTTTTGATTTACTATTAAGTTTTGGTTATCAAGTAAAGGTCGTATCCCCAAGTCACTTACAAAATCTACTGGTCAGTACTCTCAAAAAAAATCTTCAGCAATATGACAACCTGTAGTCATATTTCCTTTTGTATACTCTTAAGTGGGCAAAATATTTCGTGATATTCATCATAGCCCAATTATTTTACAGGAGGTTCCAAATGGATACAAAAACACTTGCAGAAAGCTATTTTACGGCAGTAAATGAGGGAGGCTGGGAAGATTTCGTAGCTGAAAACTTTGATTATGGCATGTGCGATAGTATAGAAATTCGACAAGGACGTGATGTTTATTTGCAAGGCGCAGGCCAATTCTATGCTTTAAGCCAGCATCTTGAAGTGAAGCAATTACTTGTTGATGGTCGAGCAGTCTCAGCTTTAAATCGCTACCGTCTACATTCTCCTCAAGGAAAAGAACTTGAACTGGATGTCGCAGAATTTCTGAAATTCGATGAATTTGATAAATTAGTTGCATCCAATATTTATTTCGACACCTATCGTTTCCAAAAATTTATCCAAGGAATTGAATAACAAAAATCTAGCTTCAAATTTACTCTTCAATTTCAAAACTAAAAACAAGGTCTAACTAATCTACAGTCAAACCTTGTTTTTTTATTTTTATGAGAAAATCCAAGATTCGTAAATCTGATTAGTCTTCTCTCCTCTTTTTAGAGAGCAAGCCGTAGCCACTCATTACTCCGAGAAGTCCCAGCGCTACTAGACTAGCATCTCTTGTCGCTCCCGTATTTGGCAGCTCTTTACTTACTTCTTCAACTTTTGCTGGTGTTGCTGAGAGCGCTTGATCCCTTGTTTGTGAGACTTGATCCTCTTTCGTTCCTACTTCAACAATTTCTGGAAGAGCTTCCTTGAGAACCTCAGTAGAATGAAGGGTGCGTTTGCCCTGAGCATCAACTTCTACAAAGCGACGAACTTGGCCTTCAACTCCTGCTTGAACTAGCTGGCGTTGTCCTTTGAGAAGGGCTGCATTTGGTCGTTCCTGACGTTCGAAGGAAACTGTCCCCTCTTCAATTTCCAGTTTCGGAGTTTCTAGAACTAAATCTTTCACACCTTCAGCTGGTTGGTTGCTTGATAGAACTTTTGTTCCAACTTCGGTGATTTCTGGGATTGCTTCCTTGACTACCTCAGTCGAACGAAGAGTGCGTTTGCCTTGGCTATCTACTTCTACAAAGCGACGGACTTGACCTTCAACTCCAGCTTGCACAATACGGCGTTGTCCTTTGAGAAGTTCGGAGTTTGGTCGCTCCTGACGTTCAAAGGCTGTTGTTTCAGTTTCAATAACTAGTTCAGGGAGGGCCTCAACCGTTGGAGCCACTTCATTTGGATCCATACTTCCAACATGGTGACTTTCTTCTGCAGGAGCTAGTTTCTTATTTAGCTTTTCTTTCATTTCCGCAAACGCTTGAGGAGTTGGCATCTCTGAAGCTAATAAAGTTTCTGCTTGTTCAATCAATTCAGCTTTAGGATCTTTTTCACGGACAGATTCGAGCAAGCCTTCCAATTCTTCTCTAGCAGTCTGATAACGTTGATTTCCATCCAGGTCTGTTCCTGCTTGTTTCAACTCATTCAAAGCTCTGTTGACCTCTTCTTGACTGGCATCATGGTTTTCTGCAACAGCTTTCGCTGCATTGAGCTTCTCTACTAGTGCTGCTTGTTTGTCCTCGCTTGAGAAGGTGTAGCCAAGGGTTGACTGGCGACCTTGGGCAGCAGTGATTTCTTGTTTGAGGTACTCATCGTTGACAGCTGCTTTTGGAGAAACCAAGACATCGAACTCAGCAGTGTGTCCCTTGTAATGAAGGGTCAAGGTCTGACGACCAGTCTTTTGAGCATCGTAGCCCGTAATTTCAACACCTTGATCTGTGAAGGCATGGCTTTCTTCTGTCTCATCATCATAGAGAACGCCGAAGCGCCCTTCTGCAAGATCCAGTTGATCTCCTACTAGATAGTCTGTTTTTGGTTTCTTAGTAATATACAAGCCCGCTACTTCTTTTGTTTTTCCTTTATCCTGTCCTGTCACTTGGACTTTCAGATCACCTGACACTGGTAAACCAAGGTATTGAAGTGTTAGGTTTTGTTCCCCTTTTTGATGAGCGTCGTATCCAGATACCGTCACACCTGAGTGAGTAAGGTTAATCAGCTCGTCGGCTCGTCCCCCTTCGTATTGAACACGGAGTGTTCCGCCTCTGAGGTCCATTTTTTCTCCTACTTTGTAAACCGTCTTTTTAGGTTCTTTTTCCAGGCTAACCGCAGCAATTTTTCTCTCATCCTGTGGAATCGCTACAGCCAAGGTGTTACTGATTTCTTTGCCAGGTAGTTGAGTACGATAGTAGAGGAGAGTTGGTTGCTTGTCAAAGCCCAATGGTGCTGTTGCCAAGTCGCCTCCAGTATCAGACTTCAAGGTTGCAATTGGTGTTTGTGAATCTGCCTTGTCGTAAACGGTGATAGTTGCACCCGCTGGAACATCAGAGAAACCAAGTTGAACTTGGTGGTTTCCAAGTGAACGGGCAGCTACCTTAGCCATTGGAATATTTTGACTTTCTGTGTCCAAGGTTTCGTACATCTTCCAGTTGTAGATACGAATGGCCTTCCAAGGTGTCCCATTATCTGAAGTGATAACTTTTAGGCGCCAGTCTTGGGCAGTGATTGGTTTATCAAGAGTGATATCCGTAACGTGCGCTTTGTTGCCACGGACTTCCTTAGCTAACTTCCATTCACCATCCGCATCTTTATAATAAAGGTCAAAGTCTTTGGTATTCATCAAACCGTCGTTTACGGATTCTCCACCGGCTCCCGCATGATCCATGACCCATCTAACAACGGTACGTGGCTTGGTCAAACGAATATCCACACTACCGCTCAACTGAGCTGAAGACCACTTATCTGACAAGCTAGTAATGGTACCGTTCAACATACCTTCAATGCCTTCTCCACCTTCAGTATTTGGGAAGGTGCTACCGATAACCTTTGCCCCTGGAACAATATTTTCAGCCAAAGGTCTTGGGAGAGTTGTATCCTGAACAGTCATCCCCCAGTTAAAGAATGTCGTCGCAGCTTCAGAACGGAGGCCATTTTTACCAACTGCAACGACTTTCAATTCCTGAGTCGTACCAGTCGTATTAGCAGAACGGCTAACTTTTGGCAAGTAGATGGTTGAAGCAGATGAACCTGTCAATAAACGCCAGTTATCACCGTCTTTTTCGTAGACTTCATAGAAATCCGCATCTTGGTTACCCGAAAATTGAACCACAGCTTCAGCTTCTTGGGCATTCTTAAGAGATTGTTTCACCACAGAGAAACCTGTAGGTGCTTGTGGCGCTTGGTGATTGTCCGTGATAGTTAATTGTCCTAGGTTGAACTGATAATCTTTTACAGCACCTTCATGTTTGAAGAAGAGTTTAACTGCATAGATGGTTTTTCCTGCTAGTGAGCTAAGGTCAATTTCTTCATTCGTCCAGTTATCAGAAAGGGTTAATTCTTTCCATGCAGCTGCATCATCAAATTTGTAGTCTGGAGTCGTAGAGAAGGCCATATAAACTTTAGAGCCTTTTCCTCCCTTGTGGGCAACACGAAGTTTGGTGCTTTCAGTCACTTCTAGTTTAGTAGAATACAAATTCACATCTTGGTCCGTCTTACCAGCTACATCACCTGAGAATTTAAGAGAGTTTCCGCCATTGTAGGCATCTGTAAAGTCATATTCTGCATGAAGTTTTTCCCCTGTTGAAGTCTGCCACCAACGCCATGTTGGCAAGACTCCTGAAACAGAACGGTAGTTCCACTCAGAATCCTTAGAAACTTTGCCGTCTACAAACCACTTTCTACCATGTCCTGTATTAAAGGAGGTAGTGAAGGTGCGTCCCACTGCTGGAGTGCGGTCCGCAACTAAATTAGCAATTCCATACCACTCTTTATCACCTGGTTTTTGAGCTGTTGGATCTCCTTGGTAACCTGTGAAAAAGATGTCCTCGTTCTTGTGATAGTCTTCTCCTGTTTTTCCTAGACTGGTAATGGTATCTGGCGCAAAGAGTCCAAGTGATAAACGCAACTTGCCTTTTTCATCCAAGAGGGCATCCCAGTTGACTTTGGTCTTATAAGAGCCGCCTTGTTGCAATTCCAATCCTGCAAAGACATCATATTGACTACGTTCCAGCCATTTTGCCATCTCTACAGAGTGGTCATTCTTTTCCTTGTTCCAGTTGAAATTGGCAAAGAATTGATCTGCAGGGACCTTGTCACCTTCTTTTTGCATGAACTGGTAGTTGTAATCACCTAGACCATCTTCGTGGTAACGACCATATTTATAGGTCATGGCATCGTACCAAGCATACTTGATTGGATGGTTGACTTTTGTCGCATATTCTTTTGTATAGAGCATGAATTGACGCATTTTTTCACCAAGTGGCGTTACTAAATCACCCGTTGTTTCTTGGTTGATAAAATACCCATCAAAGCCATAGTACTTAGCAAGGTCGACAAGTTTTCGTGCAATAGGGAAGGTTCCATCCTCATCTTGTTTCAAAGCAGCAACAAATTTCTCTTGGTCAGCAATACTGTTGGACCAGTTGAAGAAAAGTGTTCCATAAACGGGAACTCCGTTACGATGTCCTGCATCAATGACATCTGGAGTTGGAACTAGGCCTTCCCAGAAGACCATTGAATCCAAGTATTGCCAGTAGTCAAAGGCGTAGGCCTTGAATTCTTCTCCACCAACAGAAGCGTGGTCTTTAGCCTTTGAGTTGGTATTTGCTAGCGCCTGAACCTTGGCTCTTCTACTTGCTTTTTCATTCACCAACTGGCCTCTATGGCGCTTGGCTAGTTCAACTGAGGAACGATTGATGGGATCATCTTCACGCGCACCCGGTTCCCATTTCAACAAATCCTCCCAAGTATCAAATTTGATTTCTTTTGGTTTTAATGTTTTTTCTGTATTTTGAGGAACATCTGCTAGAATTGGTTTATCTGCTTTCTTCTCAACTACTTGGGGCGCTTCCTCAGGCTTGACTCCTTCTTTGTCAGTTGATTGAGCAGGTTTTTCAGCTTTATCCGTCGGAGCAGGCTTCGCTTCTTCTTTTTCATTAACCAAATCCGTTATTGCTGGAGTGTTTTCTGAAATGGGTTGCTCAGCTACTTTGTTCTCTGCTTCCGATAATTGTTTTTCGATAGCTGCAGTATCTGGATTAGTTGTCTCATTAGTACTTGTCGCTTGAGCGCTCGTATTTACTGCTGTGTCAGAGACTGAGAGCTGTTCGGCGAGGACTGGACTCGCAAACAAAGCTGAACCGATCATCAAGGAACAAGCCCCGATTGACAACTTACGAATGCTGTAACGGCAACGTTTTTCATAGAATAGATCTTTCATCTTTTCCTCCTATTAAAATAAAAGTTAAAAGTAAGCGCTTTACTTTTTTGCAAAAAGTAACTGTTCTCATGACAACCATCAGAACAGGAGCATCTTCATTTTATCCTATATGAAAGCGATGTCAATCTAATTAACATAAAAACTATAACTAGGATAATAATCAGTAAAATTTGGACACAATTCCATAAACCCACTCTTGGAAAGTAAATTTACTCACTATTTTTAAAGAAAGTTGCCTTTTCTTAGGAAAATTTCATCTAAACACTTGTTAGATTTACTTTTATCCTTTAAAATAGAATAGGAGAAATTCCGTTATTATTTTTCGGAGGAAAAAGAAATGTCCATTAATTGGCAGGAAATTTTATTTCACTTTTTAGGTGGTCTGGGACTATT
Source organism: uncultured Streptococcus sp. (assembly GCA_963535345.1). Classification (GTDB taxonomy): domain Bacteria; phylum Bacillota; class Bacilli; order Lactobacillales; family Streptococcaceae; genus Streptococcus. Next base: position 33,246 of record CAUSWL010000007.1, on the reverse strand, counting down.
CTTATATAGTATCAAGACCATGGGAGACGGTTTGCAACAAGCTGCTGGAGATCGCCTTCGTTTTTACATTGACAAGTACACTAGCAATCCCTTTTTAGGTGTTCTAGTCGGGATTGTCGTAACTGCCCTGATTCAGTCAAGTACAGGGGTTACAGTTATCACGGTTGGTCTGGTCAGCGCTAGTCTTCTCACTCTTAGACAGGCTATCGGAATTATCATGGGAGCCAACATCGGAACCACCGTTACTTCCTTTATCATCGGTTTCAAGCTTGGCGAGTATGCTTTACCCCTGATTTTCCTTGGAACCATGTTCCTCTTCTTTACAAAAAATAGAACAGCAAACAATATCGGGCGCATCCTGTTTGGTGTAGGGGGAATCTTCTACGCCCTCAACCTCATCAGTGCCGGTATGAGTCCTCTTAAAGATTTACCACAATTCAAGGAATACATGGTAACCTTGGGACAAAATCCTGTGTTGGGAGTTTTTGCCGGTGCAGTGATTACCGTTCTCATCCAAGCTTCTTCTGCTACAATCGGGATTTTGCAAGGTCTCTATGCAGGTGGATTCCTTGACCTTAAAGGTTCGCTACCAGTTCTCTTCGGGGATAATATCGGGACAACCCTAACAGTTATCATCGCGGCAGCTGGAGCCAATGTCTCTGCGAAACGCGTTGCTGCAACCCACGTTACCTTTAACGTTTTAGGAACTATCCTTTGCTTAATCTTATTAGGTCCATTTACGTCTATGATTGAGTACTTCCAGGCACTCCTTCACCTCTCACCTGAGATGACCATCGCCTTCTCTCACGGTGCCTTTAACGTAAGTAACACCATTGTACAATTTCCATTCATCGGAGCCTTGGCCTACTTTGTAACCAAGCTCATCCCTGGTGAAGATGAAGTTGTGAAGTACGAGCCACTTTATCTTGATGAGCATTTGATTAAACAAGCTCCATCAATCGCTCTCGGAAATGCAAAGAAAGAACTCCTTCACTTGGGAAATTATGCTTCTAAAGCCTTTGACCTTTCATACAACTACATCATTGACCTTAATGAAAAGGTTGCTGAAAAAGGCCACAAGACAGAGGAAGCCATCAATACCATTGATGAAAAATTGACTCGTTACCTCATTACTCTTTCAAGTGAAGCTCTTAGCCAGAAAGAAAGTGAAGTACTCACCAACATCCTGGATTCATCCCGTGATTTGGAACGGATTGGGGACCACGCAGAAGCCCTAATCAATCTGACCGACTATCTTCAACGTAAAAATGTTGAGTTTTCTGAAGCTGCTTTGCAGGAATTGGCTGATATCTATCAAAAAACCACTGACTTTATCAAGGATGCCCTTGATAGCGTGGAAAACAATGATATTGAAAAAGCTCAAAGTCTGATTGAACGCCATAAAGAAATCAACAATATGGAACGCGTTCTCAGAAAGACCCATATCAAACGCCTTAACAAAGGTGAATGTTCTACACAAGCTGGAGTCAACTTTATCGACATTATTTCCCATTACACTCGTGTATCTGATCACGCCATGAACCTTGCTGAAAAGGTCATCGCTGAACAAATTTAATTGGTAAGAAGCCACCTTAATTTAGGTGGTTTTTTTCGTCTCTTAATCAAGAATATTTTTTCTAACGTAAAAAATGCTTTGATTCACAATGGAATCAAAGCATTTTAAAGAGTTCACCAAACATAATAGCAGAAACTGCAGTGCCCCTGTACTTGGCTTCTTCTCTTTTGATAAAGCGAGCCAAGTTGATCAATTCAGGTGCTGGGTGTTTGGGATTGGTGAGCAATTCACGGGTGACCAGTCCTGAGAGACGGACTGCTAGTAATTGCTCATTTGTAGTGGGTAGTTTTTTAGCAGTCTCTAGGAGAGCAGCAACTAAATCTTCACTCAAACCCTGACGAGCATGGTTGTAGAGATCTCTTATAAGGCTTTCTAGGTTTGGTTCTGCCATCCTGATCACCTCCCTTATGCTTAATAATGTTTAATCAAATCAACCGTTGAACGATCCAATTTTTTCACCAAGGCTTGCAAGAAAGCTTGTGCTTCTAGGAAGTCATCCATAGCGTAGAGGGTTTGGTGAGAATGGATATAACGAGCACAAACACCGATAGTTGTAGATGGGACACCACCATTTTTCAGATGAGCTGCTCCAGCGTCCGTTCCACCTTTTCCACAGTAGTATTGGTACTTGATACCTGCTTCTTCAGCCGTTGTCAAAAGGAAATCTTTCATGCCTGGGAGGAGCAAGTGACCTGGATCGTAGAAGCGAATCAAAGTTCCGTCCCCAATTTTGCCTTGACCACCATAAACATCACCAGCAGGTGAACAGTCAACAGCTAGGAAAACTTCTGGATCAAACTTAGTTGTAGAAGTATGAGCGCCACGAAGACCAACTTCTTCTTGGACGTTCGAGCCAAGGTAGAGTTCATTTCCGAGTTTTTGACCTGACAAGGCTTCTGCTAGCTCGCTTACCATGAGAACACCGTAGCGGTTGTCCCAAGCTTTTGAGATGATATTTTTTTCATTGGCTGTCAAGATAGCAGAGCTATCAGGGACAATGGTGTCACCTGGACGGATACCAAAGCTTTCTACCTCAGCCTTGTCCGCAAAACCACCATCAAAAATGATATCTGAAATAGCTGGCATGGTTGGCCCACCTGTTCCACGTGTCAAATGTGGAGGAACAGAACCTGAGATCACGGGAATTTCACGACCGTCACGAGTAAAGAGTTTAAAGCGTTGACTGCTGACCACCATAGGGTTCCAGCCACCGATTTCAACCACACGGAAGGTTCCATCTGGCTTAATCTCGCTGACCATAAAACCAACTTCGTCCATGTGAGAAGCGACTAAGACGCGTGGTGCATCCGCAGCTTCTGAATGCTTGATACCGAAAATACCACCTAAGCCATCTGTCACCACTTCATCCACGTGTGGTGTCAACTTTTCACGAAGATAAGTCCGGACAGGCGCTTCATGACCTGAGATTGCAGCAAGCTCTGTTACTTCTTTGATTTTTGAAAATAATGTTGTCATATCAGTTCCTTCTTTCTGTCCTCCATTTTACCACTTTTTATAGGAGAAGGATAGTGGGAAGGTGGATTGGTTTTTACTCAGTTTTCCAATAAAAGAGAGGGGCAGATGTAATTTCAGAAATTTTTCTTTCTTTTTACATTAAATTGTCAGAAAATTTATTGACAGATTAAAAAAATCGTGTTACATTATCTCCAAGGGTATTTTTATACCAAATCTACACGAAAGGACGAGGTATGAAACTCTCTCATATTTTAACAGGCTTACTTCTACTCCTGGTCTTTCTCTCCATTACCATTGGAACTAGTGATTTTTCTTGGGAAAAATTCTTTACTTTTGACCAACAGACCTGGCTTTTCTTTCAAGAGTCGCGTCTTCCAAGAACCATCAGCATTCTCCTTGCAGCCTCCAGTATGAGCATGGCAGGACTCCTCATGCAGACCATTACCCAAAATCAGTTTGCTGCTCCGAGTACAGTCGGAACGACAGAAGCCGCCAAACTGGGAATGGTGTTGAGCCTCTTTGTCTTTCCGTCTGCGAGTCTGACCCAAAAGATGCTCTTTGCTTTTGGCTCATCCATCATATTTACCCTCTTCTTCCTTGCCTTTATGACTCTTTTTTCTATAAAGGAAAGGTGGATGTTGCCCTTGATTGGGATCATCTATAGTGGGATTATCGGTTCCATCACAGAAGTTATCGCCTATCGTTTCAATCTGGTTCAGAGTATGACAGCTTGGACCCAGGGTTCCTTCTCCATGATTCAGACCCATCAGTATGAGTGGCTCTTCTTAGGCCTCATTATCCTGATAGCCGTTTGGAAATTATCCCAAACCTTCACCATCATGAATCTGGGCAAGGAAACCAGTGAGAGTTTGGGGATTTCTTACTCCCTACTTGAAAAGCTGGCCCTCTTTCTAGTGGCGCTAACGACAAGTGTCACCATGATTACCGTTGGTGCCTTGCCTTTTCTCGGAGTCATCGTTCCCAATCTTATCCGCAAGCGCTATGGAGATAATCTGAGCCAAACCAAACTCATGGTCGCTCTGGTCGGAGCCAATCTGGTTCTGGCCTGCGACATCCTCTCTCGAGTCTTGATTCGGCCCTATGAGCTGTCTGTCAGTCTCTTGCTAGGAATCATCGGTAGTCTCGTCTTTATCCTACTTCTCTGGAGAGGGGGACAAAAAGATGCAGTTTAAAAGCAAACATACCAAGCTCTTTTGCCTTCTCATTATTCTGGCCATCGGAGCTTGTCTCCTCTACTTTTGGCCCATCACTAACCTGTCTGCCTTTGCCTGGAAGCTGCGTTCCCAAAAAATCATCGTTTATCTCTTGGTAGCTATCGCGACAGGGATTTCGACCATTAGTTTTCAAACCCTGACGGAAAATCGTTTCCTGACGCCTAGTATTTTAGGAATCGAATCCTTCTACGTCCTACTACAAACTCTGCTACTGGTTTTTGAAAGCAAGTTTCTGCAACTTGACAAGTCTCCTATCTTAGAATTCCTAGTTTTACTTCTTGTCCAATCCCTCTTCTTTCTTGCCTTACAAGGCTACTTGAAGACACTGATGAAACAAGACCTGGTCTTCATCCTGCTAATCTGTCTAGCCCTCGGAAGTCTCTTTCGAAATATCAGTACCTTCCTTCAGGTCCTGATGGATCCAAACGAATACGATAAACTGCAGAACAGTCTCTTTGCTTCCTTTCAACATCTCAACACTTCCATCCTAGCCATCGGTTCTCTGATTATCCTTGCTTTGACAATCTTTTTCTTTCGGAAAGCAGTCATTCTGGATGTCTTGCATCTGCAAAGAGAAACAGCTCAGATATTGGGACTCGATGTTGAAAAAGAACAGAAAGAACTCCTCTGGGGCATCGTACTTTTAACTTCAACGGCCACTGCCCTGGTAGGACCTATGGCCTTCTTCGGCTTTATGCTGGCCAATCTTACCTACCTAATCGTCAAAGATTATCGGCATAAGTTGCTCTTTATCGTAGCCATTCTGATTGGATTTATTAGTTTGACCTTGGGGCAAGCCCTCATCGAACGAGTCTTTGCACTGGAAATTCGCATCAGCATGATCATCGAGAGTGTGGGTGGTCTCTTATTCTTTATCTTACTTTACAGGAGGGCCCGTCGGTGAAACTGGAAAACATTGACAAATCCATTCAAAAACAGGATATTTTGCAAGACATTTCGCTTGAAGTCAGTCCTCAGAAACTGACAGCCTTCATTGGTCCAAATGGTGCTGGAAAATCGACTCTCCTCTCCATCATGAGCAGACTGACCAAGAAGGATCAGGGAATTCTCAGTATCAAAGGCCGTGAAATCGAGAGTTGGAATTCGCAAGAACTGGCTCAAGAACTCACCATCTTAAAGCAGAAGATCAATTACCAAGCCAAATTGACTGTTGAAGAACTGGTCAGTTTTGGACGTTTTCCCTACAGCCGAGGTCGACTGAGACCAGAAGATTGGGAAAAAATCCGAGAAACTCTGGACTATCTGGAACTGACTAACTTAAAGGACCGCTACATCGATAGTCTGTCTGGTGGACAACTCCAGCGTGTCTTTATCGCTATGGTACTGGCCCAGGATACAGACTTTATCTTGCTAGACGAACCGCTTAACAATCTTGATATCAAGCAAAGCGTCAGCATGATGCAGATTCTTCGGAGACTAGTGGAAGAACTCGGAAAGACCATTATCATCGTCCTCCACGATATCAACATGGCTAGCCAGTATGCGGATGAAATTGTTGCCTTCAAGGACGGCCAAGTCTTTCGCAAGGGAACCACAAATCAAATCATGCAGGCTGACCTTCTCAGTCAACTCTATGAGATTCCCATCACGCTGGCTGATATCAATGGCAAAAAAATCTGTATCTATAGCTAGCCATTCTGAGCCCCTGTTAGAGAAAACTCTGTCTCTTAATAAACATCACTAAGAGACTCCCTACATCGTTATCACATTTTAAAAAGGAGAAATCATGAAAACATCCCTTAAACTTTACCTCACTGCTCTAGTGGCCAGTTTCTTGCTCCTACTTGGTGCATGTAGTACAAACTCAAGCACTAGTAAGACGGAGTCAAGTAGCTCTGCTCCAACAGAGGTAACCATTAAAAGTTCACTAGGTGTAGTCACACTTTCAAAAGTCCCTGAAAAGATTGTGACCTTTGACCTCGGTGCTGCGGATACTATTCGCGCTTTAGGTTTTGAAAAGAATATCGTCGGAATGCCTACAAAAACTGTTCCGACTTATCTTAAAGACCTAGCTGGAAAAGTTAAAAATGTTGGTTCCATGGTTGAGCCAGACCTAGAAGCCCTTGCTGCTCTTGAACCAGACCTAATTATCGCTTCACCACGTACCCAAAAATTCGTAGATAAGTTCAACGAAATCGCTCCGACTGTTCTCTTCCAAGCAAGCAAGGACGACTACTGGACTTCAACTAAGGCTAATATCGAATCCTTAGCAAGTGCCTTCGGCGAAACTGGTACACAGAAAGCCAAGGAAGAATTGGCCAAGCTAGACAAGAGCATCCAAGAAGTCGCTACTAAAAATGAAAGCTCTGACAAAAAAGCCCTTGCTATCCTCCTCAACGAAGGAAAAATGGCTGCCTTTGGTGCCCAATCTCGTTTCTCTTTCTTGTACCAAACCTTGAAATTCAAGCCAACTGATACTCAATTTGAAGACTCTCGCCACGGACAAGAAGTCAGCTTTGAAAGTGTCAAAGAAATCAATCCTGACATCCTCTTTGTCATCAACCGTACCCTTGCCATTGGTGGGGACAACTCAAGCAACGATGGCGTCCTAGAAAATGCCCTCATCGCTGAAACTCCTGCTGCTAAAAATGGTAAAATCATCCAACTAACACCAGACCTCTGGTATCTAAGCGGAGGCGGACTTGAATCAACTAAACTCATGATTGAAGACGCTCAAAAAGCTTTGAAATAAACAAGAAAACCCAACATCAGGTGATGTTGGGTTATTTTTTTTCTTGATTTCGTCTGAGGGAAAAGTGGTCTGGGACGGGGTCTTTTCCTATTGGCGACCAGGGGTGGCAACGTAAAATCCGAGCCAAGCCCATCAGAACACCCTTGAAGCCATGTTTTTCAATAGCCTGAATCATGTAGTTGGAACAAGTCGGCTCAAAGCGACAAGAGGGTGGAAAGGCCGGTGAGATAAAACGTTGGTAAAAGCGTACTGGCGCTATTAAGATTCGTTTCATTATTTCTTGGTTACAGCCATAGTGTGTAGTTGGCTGATTTCTTTTTTATTAAGGCGACGAGCTTCTCCCGGACGAAGACCTGTCAAGTCTAGGTGTCCAAAACGTGTCCGCGACAACTTATCCACTTGAAGACCGACGGCTTCAAACATCTTTTTAACCTGATGGTTGCGTCCTTCATGGATAGTCAACTGCACTACTGAGCGATTTTTGACTGGATCCACTTTGAGAATTTCATATACAGCTGGCTTAGTTTTCTTGCCATCAATCTCAAGTCCACGGGTCAAGGGACGGAGGTTTTCTTTGTTGGCCACACCTTTAACACGCGCGACATAGACCTTATCAATCTCATTACGGGGGTGAATCATCTCATCCGTAAAATCACCATCATTGGTCAAAATCAAGACACCTGATGTATCCCAGTCCAAACGTCCAACTGGGTAAATACGTTCTTTTACATTGGGCAAGAGGTCTACAACAGTCTTGCGGCCCTTGTCGTCTGTCACACTGGAAATCACTCCGCGTGGTTTGTTAAGCAAATAGTAGACCTTTTCTTCGTTGTAGATGGGCTGGCCTTCCACTTCGACCTTGTCACCAGACTTGATGGTCGTTGCGAGTTCACGCACCACTTGACCGTTAACTGTCACCAAACCTTGCTTGATCAACTCTTCTGCTTTTCTCCTACTGGCCACACCTGCGTGGGCAATATACTTATTGATTCTCATCTTCTTCTATCCTTTCACCAAATAATTGGCTTTCTTGGGCTTGAATCTCAAGCTCATCAATCACTGGTAATTCTTCCAAATGGTTAATTCCCATGTAATCTAGGAAATAATCTGTAGTCACATAGAGGTTGGGGCGACCCAACACTTCTTTTTTCCCATCTTCTCGTATCAAGTCAAAGGCCTGCAACTTTGCCAAGGCCCCACTCGAGTTGACCCCACGGATGGCATCAATTTCGATCCGCGTAATCGGCTGCTTATAGGCAATGATGGACAAGGTCTCAAGGGCAGCCCGAGATAAACTCTGGTTGATAGGTGCCTTGGAATATTCCTTCAAAATCTCTGCAAATTGAGGCTTGGTCACCAATCTATAAGCACCACCTGTCTCAATCAGAGCCAAACTGGAATCTGGGGCCTTTTCATACTTCTGGGCTAATCTTTCTAAGCTCTGTTGGATGCCTGTCGGTGGCAGAGAGAGGAGTTCAGCTAACTGGCGGACTCTAATCCCATCTTCACCCGCTACAAACAAGAGCGCTTCTATTTTTGCTAAAGTACTCATCTTTCCTCTCTATCAAGTCTAGCTTTGGGCCACTTGACTTTCTTCCTTCTTTTCCATGAGATAGATATCTCCGAAACTCTCCTCTTGCATGAGAATCAGCTCCTGGGTTTTGATTAACTCTAGGGTTGCCAAAAAGAGGGTGATGACCCCTTGGATATTCTGGGCTTCCTTAAACAAATCCTGCAAGCGCAATTGATCTCGTCCAGTCAAAGACTCTTTTACGATGACCATCATGTCCTCAATCTTATACTCATCCCGCAAGATAGTCGTGTGATTCTGTGCAAACTCCTCTTTTTTCTTGGCTAGGATATTTGAAAAAGCCAAAAAGAGGTCAATGGTCGTCTTGTCATGTACAAGCTCTGCATCTTCGTAAATCAACTCTGTCGGCGCTTTGGAATAGTACTGAGCCCGATCTTGGTGCTTAGCCTCCAAGTGCTCACCCAGGAGTTTGAACTTGCGGTATTCTTCGATTTGGGAGAGAAGGTCCTGCTCCAGGTCATCCTCTAAGTCTGTCACTTCTGCTACCTTTGGCAAGAGCTTGCGGCTCTTGATCAGCATCAGCTGACTGGCCATAACCATATACTCGCCCGTCACTTCCAGACGCATGGCCTGCAGAGTTGAGACATAGGCTAGATACTGTTCGATAACTTCCGTAATGGGCACATCGTAGATATCCATCTGATATTTGGAAACCAAGTGCAAGAGCAAGTCCAGGGGCCCTTCAAAATCTTTTAATTTAATATCCATTATCTATATTTTTCTAAGGTCAGGACTGTTTTTAATCCTAATTTTTTTGCAATTTCGTACAAATCGACCTTGTTTTCTATTTGTCTTAGAATAAACTGTTCCCGCAAGACTTGAGCGGATAAGGTTGAGAAACCTTTCTCCTTGACAAAGGACTCTAGCTGGCGAAAGGCCCACTGACGAGAATAGGCTTTCCCTCCCCTTTCAAAGAGATAGGTCTGGCCCATCAAGGGTTCCAATTCTGAAAGCAAAGTTGTAGGAATGGTGACAATTCTCTGTTGGGAAGCCTTCTTGATTCGCAACACTTGAAAGTCCAGGTTGATATCCGCAACCTTTAGAGCTAAAATCTCACTCGGTAAGAGCCCCATTTCTAGGATTAAGAGCGCTAGCAAGCGGCCCTCTGGATAGTCGCTTTCCTGCCAAAAAGAGTCTAGTTCTAACAGTTCTGGTTTTTCGGTCTTCTTTTCAGCTTGTTTGGTTAATTCCAAGCGATAAAAGCCGTCCACTTCTCCTTTTTGATAGAGAAAGTAGAGAAATTGGTTACAGGCCGAAATCTTTCGCTTCTGAGCGCTGATCTTTAAATTGACTAGCTGGGCTTGGTAAATCTTGAGACTAGTTTCAGAGATCCGCTCACCTACAATGTCTAAAAATTGCTCCAAATCATACTTATAAGACTGCTTGGAATTGGCAGATAAGCCCTTCTTTTCCTCTAAAAAGGCTGAAATCCTGTCTCTCATTTGCATCGAATCTCATATTCCTTACTAAAGTCATGCAAGAGGGCATTGACTGCCTTGAGGATAGACTTGCGCGTGATAATCCCTTGGAAAATCCCTGACGCATCCACAACTGGCAAGAAGGACTCATCTACCAACTTGTGCAAGACCTCCGTAATAGTAAAATCAGGCGAGACGACCGCTACGTCCGTTCTCGTCATATGAACGATATCCGTATCTGCCATGATTTCTTGACTCAAGTCATGCTCCATCTGATAAGCCATAATATCTCTGAGCCCAATCGTCCCAACAAACTGTTTTTCATCTGTCACAACGGGAACACGGGTATAGGTCATCTGACTGAGCAAGAGGGTAGCGTGATCCGCATTGTGGGTATCAATCAACACAGCCAGATTTTTAGCAGGAGTCAAAAAAGTTTCCTCTTGCCCCAACAAGAAAGTCTCAAACTCCTTGGCAATCATCGGCTAAACTCCTTGGACAAGCCCGGATACACCTCATGGTCTCGTGTCAAAAAGTCCACTTTGAAATAACTGTCATCAATCTCCACACGAGCATAGAGACATTCTCTGATGGTCCCACGTGGTTGACTGATGGAACCTGGATTTAGAAAAAGAGTCTTTCCTTCCATCCAAGCATTTGGCACATGCAAGTGACCATAGAGACAGATATCGGCCTCTTCTTCCTGAGCCCAGTAGTCCAACTTTTGAAAGTTGAAATTGATGTCAAACAAGTGTCCATGCGTCTGGATGATCTTAGTGGGACCAAGTTGAGTCACCAACCGTTCTGGGTAGCCAGCATAAAAGTCCATATTTCCTTTGACGACATGAATGCCTTCCCAGAGCGGAGAGTCTGGACGGAGTTCTGAGTCACCATCGTGAAAAATGGCATCAACTTTCCCCAGATAACGATCACGAATTTCTTCCACAATCAAGCTATCGCCATGGGAATCACTCATTACAATGATGGTTTGCTTTGCCATGATGGAAATACCTCCAAAAGTTTCTTAACGGCTAAGGCACGGTGAGATTGACTATTTTTTTCTTCAAGGGTTAATTCAGCTGATGATTTGCCTGTCTCTCCTACAAGGAAGAGAGGGTCATAGCCAAAGCCATTTTCACCCTTAGGTTCAAAGTTAATGTAGCCAGGCCAGTCTGCTTCAACAACCAAGCTTTCCTTGTTTGGGCTGGCTACGACTAGGGTTGTATGGAATTGAGCCGAGCGGTCCTTGAGTTCAAAGACCATGGCCAATTCGTGCAAGAGTTTGGCATTGTTTTCACGGTCAGTAGCTCCCACACCTGCGAAACGAGCTGACCAGACACCTGGCAAGCCACCAAGGACATCGACTTTGAGACCTGAGTCATCTGCCAAAACCATCTTGCCCGTTAATTGAGAAATGGTTTCTGCCTTGAGACGGGAATTTTCTTCGAAGGTCATGCCTGTTTCAGCTACTTCAGGCAGGTCAGGATAGTCATTAAGATTTTCCACATCGTAGCCTAACTTGTCAAAGATAGCTCGGAATTCCTTGGTCTTGCCCTCGTTACGAGTCGCAATCAATAGAGTTTCTCTAACCTTGTTTGTCTCAAAGAAAGCTTCTACATCAACACCTTCTTTAGGCAATTCTACATGCAGGAGTTGCCCATTTTCAACCAAGAGCAAAGCCCCCTGACGTTGGATGACTTCCACATTTCGTCCCATTTCTTGGTTAAGGATATCTACCACAAAAGACAATAAACGATAAAGAGAACCATAGCGTAAAACAGTAACAGAAACAGGAAAACCTCGATCCTCATCTCGAAATCTTTGGGCAAACTCCAATAGAGGAAAATCCAAGTCATCATCCATCAACGTCCGGACGCCACCAAAAATACCATAGGACCCGACATACCAGTCCTGTTCATCCTTGTATTCATAAATTTTATTTGTCATAATTCTACATGCTCCACATGAATCTCTTTTTCCAGCCATTCTTCACCAATTTGTGCAAAACTTTGGCTGCTGGCTGTTGTGTAAAAACGGTGATGGAGTGGTCCAGCATCGCGACCACGATTGATTTCAAAATAATTAAGTAAGACTGAGATATCCCGTACGCACTCTGCCCCACTATCAATGAGCTGAACCTTTGGTCCCATGACATTTTGAATAATAGGTCTGAGGAGCGGATAATGGGTACAACCCAAAATCAGGCTATCCACCTTTCCAACCAAGGGACGCAGGGTTTCATAGACCACTTTCTTGGTGACACTGGTTGACAGGGCGCCTGACTCAACCAAGGGAGCAAACTTGGGACAGGCCAAGCTCTCCACCTGTAAGTCGGGATCCAGATCATGGATTTTCTGGCGGTAGATGTCTGATTGTACCGTCATAGGCGTTCCAATCACTCCGATTTTCCCACCTTGACTGGACTTGATGGCTGCCGAAGCTCCTGGCAAAATCACACCTAGGACGGGAATGTCTAGTTGAGCCTTGATTTCTTCCCAGACGACCGCAGTCGCAGTATTACAAGCAATGACAATCATTTTGACATCCTTGGTCAAGAGAAAGTTGACCAACTGCCAAGTATATTCACGAATTTGCTCAGCAGGACGGGGCCCATAGGGCGCCCGTGCCGAATCTCCAATATAGACGATTTCTTCATGGGGAAGCTGGCGCATGAGCTCGCGCACAACGGTCAAGCCCCCGACACCCGAATCCAAAAAACCAATTGGTCGATTATCCATACAGTCTTCTTTCTAGTCTTTTTTCTGATTGATAGTTCATCATAATTACTCGTCCTAAATGAACGGATAGACAGCTTGATAGAATTGCAACTGCCTCTCTCTTAATCATAATCAAATATCAATAGAATGCAAGGAAAAAGTCTTATCCTTGAAAACTATTGAACATAGTGAGAAGTCTGGAACTTTCATCCCAGACTTTTCCTATTTATTTCTTTTTATTGTTAGCAAGGGCTGCTTTTTGTTGACGGATGATTTGGTGGTAAACTTGTTGTACCTTGGCTTCGCTTGGTTTTTGACCATTTGCACTCAAGAGAGCACGAACTGCCTCAGCGTTCAAACGTGGGTTGTCAGCAAATTCTTTTTCGATTTGCTTACGAACCAAGTACATACCTCCAAGAGCTCCTCCTAGAAAAGCTAGCACAATCAAGATAATTGCTAAAAGTAAATCCATTCTTCTTCTCCTGTTTCTTTTTGAGTCTTCTATATTATACCACAAAGTGACTTTCCTGACTAGTTTGTTTTACGCTTTCAGGGAAGGGGTTAAGCTAATTCTAAGCTAGTCTTACAATCAGATGAACTATGAAATTACGAATAATTCCACCCTTTCCTCTCTTTCTTCTACTTTTTTAAGAAAAAGCAATATCAAATATGTTTTTCACCAAAAAGCTATTGACAAATGCTAATCGACCATTAGAATGAGAGGTGAGGAGATAAATAGAAACAAATTAAACAAAACTGCTTCATGAAATGTAAGCGGTTTCGGATAAACAAAGGAGGGTTTTATGAAAAAACACTTTTGGGACAAATCCTGTCGCTATAGCATCCGCAAGCTGACGGTTGGGACTGCTTCTGTTTTACTGGGGGCTGTTTTTCTAGTCAACCATACTGTAGCTGCAGACAGTGTTGAGGTTAAGCAAACTGAACCAACCTCTGTCGAAGCTATCACTAAGCCTGATAGTGAGCCTAAAGCAGCTGAAACTACTGAAACTACAAATCCGTCTCTAGCAGAAAGTCCAGTAGTTTCCGAAAGCAAACCAGCTAACGAAACTCAGACGACAAATAGCCAAACTAGTTCTGATGCCATTGTAGAAGCTAAAGAAAATAAGGAACCTGAAAAAACAGAGCAGCCAGTGACAAAGCAAGAAAACTATCAACTCAACTACGATCAGCCAACAGCTCCCTCCTATGATGGATGGGAAAAACAAGCCCTTCCTGTCGGAAATGGAGAAATGGGAGCCAAGGTCTTTGGTCTAATTGGTGAAGAAAGAATTCATTATAACGAAAAGACTCTCTGGTCTGGAGGTCCCCAACCCGATAGCACCGACTATAACGGAGGGAACTACAAGAATCGCTACAAGGTCTTGGCGGAGATTCGTAAAGCTCTAGAAGATGGAGACCGCCAAAAAGCCAAACAACTGGCTGAACAAAATCTAGTTGGACCAAACAACGCCCAGTATGGACGTTACCTAGCCTTTGGAGATATCTTCATGGTCTTTAATAACCAGAAGAAAGGACTAGATACTGTAACTGATTATCACCGTAATCTGGATATCACAGAAGCCACTACGACCACTTCTTACACCCAAGATGGGACGACCTTCAAACGCGAAACTTTCTCCAGCTATCCTGACGATGTCACTGTGACTCACTTGACCAAAAAAGGAAACAAGACACTTGACTTTACCCTTTGGAACAGTTTGACAGAAGACTTGCTTGCTAATGGCAACTACTCTTGGGAATATTCCAACTATAAGAATGGTCATGTCACTACAGATGCAAACGGAATCCTTCTAAAGGGAACTGTCAAAGATAACGGCCTCAAATTTGCATCCTATCTAGGAATTAAAACGGACGGAAAGGTGACTGTTCAGGACGAAACTCTGACCGTTACAGGCGCAAGTTATGCAACTCTCTATCTCAGTGCCAAGACTAACTTTGCTCAGAATCCAAAAACCAACTATCGAAAAGACATTGACCTCGAAAAAACAGTTAAAGGGATTGTCGAAGCAGCTAAGGCCAAAGACTACGAGACACTGAAAAAGGCCCATATCAAGGACTATCAAAATCTCTTTAACCGCGTTAAACTAAACCTAGGTGGAAGCAAGACTGCTCAAACGACGAAAGAGGCCCTTCAAGGCTATAACCCAGAAAAAGGGCAAAAATTGGAAGAGCTCTTCTTCCAATACGGACGTTATCTACTCATCAGTTCGTCTCGTGATCGGACAGATGCCCTTCCTGCCAACCTACAAGGAGTCTGGAATGCTGTAGACAATCCACCTTGGAACGCTGACTACCACCTCAATGTCAATTTGCAAATGAACTATTGGCCAGCCTACATGAGCAACCTGGCTGAAACTGCCAAGCCCATGATCAATTACATTGACGACATGCGCTACTATGGTCGTATTGCTGCTAAGGAATACGCTGGTATCGAATCCAAAGATGGTCAAGAAAATGGTTGGCTGGTCCACACCCAGGCGACACCATTTGGTTGGACTACTCCAGGCTGGAATTACTATTGGGGTTGGTCTCCAGCAGCCAACGCTTGGATGATGCAGAATGTCTATGACTACTACAAATTCACCAAGGATGAGACCTATCTCAAAGAAAAGATTTATCCAATGCTCAAGGAAACAGCTAAGTTCTGGAACTCCTTCTTGCACTATGACAAGGCCAGTGACCGTTGGGTGTCTTCTCCATCCTACTCACCGGAACACGGGACCATTACCATCGGAAATACCTTTGACCAATCGCTAGTCTGGCAGTTATTCCACGACTACATGGAAGTCGCCAACCATCTGAATGTCGACAAAGACTTAGTCACAGAGGTCAAGGCTAAATTTGACAAACTAAAACCACTTCACATCAACAATGAAGGACGCATCAAGGAATGGTACGAGGAGGACAGTCCACAATTCACCAATGAAGGGATTGAAAATCACCACCGTCACGTTTCCCATCTAGTTGGTCTCTTCCCAGGTACACTCTTTAGCAAGGACCAAGCTGAATACCTAGAGGCTGCGCGTGCTACCCTCAACCACCGTGGAGATGGTGGTACTGGTTGGTCTAAGGCCAATAAAATCAATCTCTGGGCTCGTCTGCTGGACGGTAACCGCGCCCATCGCTTGCTCGCTGAACAGCTCAAGTACTCAACTCTAGAAAACCTTTGGGATACGCACGCGCCTTTCCAAATCGATGGCAACTTCGGAGCAACCAGTGGGATGGCAGAAATGCTCCTCCAATCTCATACAGGCTATATTGCACCCTTACCAGCTCTTCCTGATGCTTGGAAGGACGGTCAGGTTTCTGGCTTGGTTGCTCGAGGAAACTTTGAAGTTAGCATGAAGTGGAAAGATAAAAACCTGCAAAGCTTGTCCTTCCTGTCAAATGTCGGTGGAGACCTGGTTGTAGATTATCCAAATATCGAAGCTAGCCAAATCAAGGTCAATGGCAAACCAGTCACGGCAACTGTGCTTAAAGATAATCGCATCCAACTGGCAACACAAAAAGGTGACGTCATTACCTTTGAACACTTCCCTGGTCGTGTAACCAGTCTGACAGCCGTTCGACAAAATGGAGTCACTGCTGAACTCACCTTTAACCAAGTAGAAGGCGCTACCCACTATGTCATTCAAAGACAAGTGAAAGACGAAACTGGCCAAACCTCTGCGACCAGAGAATTTGTAACCAATCAAACTAACTTTATCGACCGATCACTCAATCCTCAACATGCCTACACCTATACTGTCAAAGCTATGCTGGGCGAAGTTTCTACACAAGTCTCTGAACAAGCAATTGTAGAAACCCCTAGTGAATTGATGGATGATCGAGACGGCCGTATCCAGTACGGAGCTGCCTTTGGAAATTGGGCAGACGCAGAATTATTTGGAGGAACAGAGAAATTTGCTGACCTTTCAAAAGGAGACTACACAGACGAAGATCTCACTGCTACCATTCCTTTCACTGGCGTTGGTATCGAAATCTATGGACTGAAATCGTCTGAACTAGGTCTTGCCACTGCTAAAATTGATGGCAAAGAGGTCGGGGAGCTTGACTTCCATACTGCTGGAGCAACTGAAAAAGGCCGTCTCATCGGTCGCTTCGCAGGATTATCTGACGGACCTCACACATTGACTCTTCGTGTTAAACGTGAGCACAAAGGACGTGGTAGTGAGCGCTCGAAAATTTCATTAGACTACTTCAAGATCCTAGCAGGAACAGGCAACACGATTGAAAAAATGGACGATCGTGATTCGCGCATCCAGTATGGCTCCCAGTTTAAGGACTGGTCTGACCCTGAACTCTACGGAGGTACGGAAAAATACGCTGATATTAACAACAGCGACTCTAGTGCAGCTTCAGAAGCTCAGGCAACTATTTCCTTTACAGGGACGGGTATTCGTATCTTTGGCTTAAAGAGCCTCGCTCTTGGACGAGCACGTGTTACACTAGATGGCAAAGAAATGCCAAGTCTAGACTTCTACACTTCAGGTGCAACTGAAAAGAGAGCTTTTATTGGCGAATTTACAAATCTCACTGACGGTCCGCATACCCTGACATTACAAGTTGATCCAGATTCGCCAGAAGGTCGCAAGAAAATCTCTCTAGACTCCTTTGATATCATCAAAGCCCCAGCTGTTGGTTTAGATAGCCCTAGCATCGCGCCTCTTAAGGAAAATGACAAAACCATTTCCTTAAGCCTACCAGCTGGAGATTGGGAAGCCATCGCAGTGACCTTCCCAGGTGTCAAAGATCCTCTAGTTTTGCGTAAGGTGGATGAAACGCATCTGGTTACAAGTGGGGATCAGACTATCCTATCAATCCAAGACAATCAAGTTCAAATCCCAATCCCTGACGAAACCAATCGCAAAGCTGGAAATGCCATTGAAGCTTATACCATTCAAGGAAATACCACAAGCAGCCCTATCGTAGCCGTCTTTACTAAAAAGGATGAGAAAAAGGTTGACGAGAGTCAGCCAACTACAAGCAAGGGGGACGAACCAGCTCCTACTGTTGAAATTCCGGAATACACTGATCCTATCGGAACAGCAGGTCAAGAGGAAGCACCTACTGTTGAAAAACCTGAATACACCAAGCCTATCGGGACTGCAGGGCAAGAAGATGCGCCTACTGTTGAAAAACCTGAGTACACCGAGCCTTTCGGAACGGCAGGGCAAGAAGATGCGCCTACTGTTGAAAAACCTGAGTACACCGAGCCTTTCGGAACGGCAGGGCAAGAAGATGCGCCTACTGTTGAAAAACCTGAATACACCAAGCCTTTCGGAACTCCGGGAGATCAGGCCGCTCCAAGCCTTAGCCTTCCTGACTATCCAGTTCAAGTCTTGAAAGATAGGGAGACTGGAGTAGAAATCATCGGTGGAGCCAGCGACTTAGAAGGAATTTCTCACGTTTCTAGCCGACGTGTCCTAGCTCAAGAACTCTTTGGCAAGACCTATGATGCTTACGACCTACAACTTAAAAATCCAACCGATCATAGCTTGCAGCCAAAAGGCTCTGTCTTGGTTCGCTTACCTATTTCAGCTAGCGTAGAAAATATCTACTACATCACTCCGACCAAGGAGTTGCAAGCCCTTGATTTCACCGTTCGAGACGGAAAGGTAGAATTCATCACTAATCATTTCAGTACCTATGCTGTCGTCTATCAAGCTACTGGAACAAGCTCTAACACTGAGGAAAAACCAAGTGTTTCAGATACAGAAACCTTGGCACACGAGGCTGAACAACTTTCAGCTAGTCCGAGTCTTGCGAAAGCTGGAAATCATTCTCCTAAAGAACAACTTCCAGCAACAGGAGAAGCGTCCAACCCACTCCTCTTCTTAGCAGGCCTCAGCCTAGCCCTTACAGCCACTTTTATGTTAAAAGGGAGAAAGGATGACTCCAACTAACCTTTAAACACCCAAAAACAGGATGAAGATCACCTTCATCCTGTTTTATTTTGTAATCAGAAATTATGTTTACAGTAGGTATAAAAAGGCTAAGGTCAAGAGACTTGCTAGAAGCCCAACTCCCCAAAAGAAGAAATCAACCTTCCACTCACTCCAAGGATTGCCCTTGCCTGAGAAGCCTCCAAGCTCAAAATGATGATGCACAGGTGTCATACGGAAAATACGCTTTCCACCACTAAGTTTGAAGTAGGTAACCTGCATCATAACAGAGCTTGTCTCAAAGACATAGATAATCCCAATCAACAAAAGGGTCCATTCTTGGTGGAGGGCCATAGAGATTGCTGCCAGCATCCCACCTAGAGCCAAACTTCCCACATCTCCCATGAAAACCTTGGCAGGTTTGTGGTTAAAGACGAAGAAACCTAGCAAACCACCAATCATGGCAAGAATCACAAGAAGAATATCCAGTTGATTTTGCATATAAGCAATCACACCGTAAGCTGATAAGCTAATCACCACGGAAATACTTGCTAAGCCGTCAATCCCGTCAGTCAGATTCACTGCATTTGAAAAGCCAACTAGCCAGAAAAGGGCAAAGAAAATATAGAAAATTCCCAAATGAACTTGGTAGCCAAAAACTGAAAGCATATCGCCGCCACGCTCATAAAAGAGGTAGAAAATCACTCCTCCAAGAAGCTGGAGAGCAAGCTTTTGCTTAGGATTCAAGCCTTCGTTGATCTTACGAAAGACCTTGAGGAAATCATCCAGAAAACCTACTAAACCATACAAAACCAAGATAAACAAAATCATGCCTACATTGTTGGTCAGTTGTTGGGTAAAGAGTGCAACAAGAAAGCTCACAACTACTGCAACGATAAGGAAGACAAGACCTCCCATAGTTGGAGTCCCAGCTTTAGCTTGGTGTTGTTTGACATCCTCGTGCATCTGCTGACCCGTAATCTGTGCTTTTCGATAAAATCGGATAAAGGCTGGAATGCCAATCAAGGTCAATAGAAAGGCCAGAATTCCAGCACTAATGGAACTAATCATCTTAATCTCCTAAAGTTACTTTCAATTTTTTGATATCTTTGAGGGCAGTATTGGCACGGACACTTTGTTTCTTGACCGTTTTGCCACTACCTTCCCACTCGACTTCTATATTCAGCCATTTAGCAAATGTTTGCACATTTTCATCTGTCCAGCCATACATATCAGGCATTTCTTCGACCTTATCTGACAGGATCAAGATCTGCTGATTGGCTTCCAAATTATCTCCTTCAGAAACCGAGAGTTCCTTGATCTTGGTTCCTGTTCCGATAACAATTGGTTGGACCAGGTTTCGGCGCAATTCTTCTGCTAGGTCACCCGGAGTAAAGTCTTTGGTAGCCGGCATAGCATAGCTTGTCGTCTTGCTGACCTGATCCAAGTTCTTGGCAGTTGACTGAAGATTGAGGGATTCTTTCATAGCAGAAGCTCGCTCAAGGATTGGATTGGCAAACTCCCCAAGCTGAACGCCTGAATAATGCTCTGGCTGTTGCACCGTCACATAGAGGATAAAGTCAGGATTCTCTGCAGGATGCATCGACACAACAGAGAAGATATAGTTGGTTTCACCTGTCAGGTAACCCCCATTCTTCTCATCGGCAATCTGAGCAGTCCCTGATTTCAGAGCGACATTCTGTCCCGGAACATTGACATTTGGTTTTCCTGTACTGTGGTTGTACATGGTACCGTAGACAGGATCTGTTCCGACCATGACCATGTGCTCCCGAGTAGAGGACGCTGCTGCTTTTGACACAGGATTTCCGACGATTTCCTTTTGAGACTTACGAACAGACTGGTCATTCGGGTCATAGAGGGCGCTGATAAATTTCGGCTCCAACATAACCCCATCATTGGCAATGGCTGTAAAGGCACGAAGCATCTGGGTCTGGGTAACAGAAATACCTTGTCCAAATGAACTCATGGCGATATTAACAATGTTATCAGCAGGCAATTGACCTGTGTACTCATCTGCCAGACCAAAACGGGTCGGTACCCCAAACTTAAAACGGTTGAGGTAGTCCAGCCAGGTTGCATCTCCCATCTTTTGCTCAAGCAAGGTCATTCCGATATTACTTGAGTGAGCAAATCCTTGAGAGAAGGTCATGGTGCCACCACTAGTCAATCCTTCATTGACGTCCCAGTCTCGAATGGTCGCATCTGCTATTTTCAATTCACTACTGTTAAAGTACTCGCCACCAGGGAAGGTATTGTTGTCAATAGCCGAAGCCAACATCATCACCTTCATGGTTGACCCTGGCTCGTAGTTACTTTGATAGAGGATATCACGCCAGACAAAGTCTTTTGTGATGCCATCCTTGGTATCTGCATTGAAGGTCGGCCGTTGGGTTGTAGCCAGGATTTCCCCTGTTTTAGCGCTAACCAAGGTAGCCGTCATATACTTGCCTTTTACTTTTTCCTGGAAGGCATCCATCTGAGTTTCCATAAAGGATTGCAAGGGACTAGAAAGGGTTGTGTAGACATCTTTTCCATCTACTGTTTGTTGAGAAGCTTGATCTGTACCCGGAACAATATTTCCCAGACGATCTTTCTCATAGGTGATGATCCCATCTGTACCCGCCAGAATGTTATTTAAAGAACTCTCCAAACCAGATGTCCCAATCAACCTTTTGGTGCCATCCTCATTTTCATGGAGTTGCGCTAAACCGATAAAGGAAGAAGCAAACTGTCCATTGGGATAACTGCGGTTAGGGCTAGTTGTAAAGTCAACTCCCTCAACGCCAGCTGTTTTAAGGTCATTTTTAATGGCCATCATATTGGCATAGGTGATCCCATTTCCCTTGGTACCAAAAGACACCTGTTTTAGATCTGGCTGAGAAAGTTGTTCCTTGACATAAGACTCCTCCATATCGAGGTATTTATGGAAAATTTCAGCTACCTTATTAAATTGAGAATCTTCTACATAGAGAATTTTGCCTGTTGCTGACTTGTAGGTCTTGTCAATAACAGCATAGATATTATAAGAAGTTGCATCCTCAGCAATAGGCGTTCCATTACGATCGTAGATGGTCCCCCGCTTGGCTGGAATCGTCTTGGTTGTTTGGTGAACCTTTTTGGCCTCTTGAACCAAATCCTTACCAAATTTTTTACCCGTTCCGATAATAACCGCAAAGTTCACCAAAAAGACAGCGAAGAGTATGACAGCCAATAAACTCAGGCTTTTCCCTACTCTTCTGCGGTTTTCTTCTGGAGATTTACGATTACGAACGGCATAACGGATGATTTTTTCTTTCCACTGTTTCATTTCTTACTCCGTTGCTCGGATATTTTCGTTATTCAGCTGCAAATCCTTGGAGTTTGCAATCTCTTTCAAACGTTCTGAACGAATCAATTCATTGACCTCTTGCTTGGCATCGTCTAGCTCGGTTTTCTTTTCTTCGATTTGAGCATTGACCTTGGTCAATTCATTCTGAACTTGTAATAGCTTGGTCTGCATAAACACAACGCTAATTGCCAGGATAATCATTGTTGCAGCAATCGAAACATAGAAGGCCTTTTCCACACGTGAAAAACCTTTAAATTTCGTTTGCAATAACTGGCTTGTTTTTTCGATTCTTTCTGCCATGTTTTTCCTCTTACTTGTGAATTTTTCTAGCCACGCGCAACTTGGCTGAATGCGAACGATTGTTGGCTTCTAGCTCTTCAGCACTTGGCAAGATTGGCTTACGGGATACCAATTCCATCTTGGGCTTAAGGTCATCTGGAATGAAGGGCAAGCCTTTGGGAACTTCCACTGTTGAAGCTTCCTTGAATAATTGCTTGGTCAAGCGATCTTCCAGCGAATGGAAGGTAATGACCGAAATTCTACCATCCAGAGCCAGCATGTCCATGGCCTGCTGGATAGATTCATCTGCAGCGCCCAGCTCATCATTGACTTCGATTCGGATAGCCTGAAAAATCTGCTTGGCAGGGTGTCCCTTTTTCTTGAGCTCCTTGGCAGGCTTGGCCGACTTGATAATCTCTGCCAACTCCGTCGTCGTCTCAATGGGTTTCACCTCACGCGCTTGCTCAATCTTACGGGCAATCTGTTTAGAAAATTTATCCTCACCATACTTGAAAAAGATCCGAACCAGGTCATGATAGTCATAATGATTGACCACCTCATAGGCCGTCAGACTAGCTTCCTGATTCATCCGCATATCCAGTGGCGCATCCTTTTTATAAGAAAAGCCACGTTCACGCTGATCTAGCTGAGGACTGGACACTCCCAAGTCATAACAAATTCCATCAATTTCCTGGACACCAGCCTCCTGCAAACGTGCCTGCAAATGACGGAAGTTGTCCTTGATAAAGGTTACCATCCCCTTTTCGATATAGGGCGCCAACCGTTTTTGCGCATTGTCAATGGCATTCTGGTCCTGGTCAAAGGCATAGAGATGCCCTTTTTCGCTCAATTTACTTAATAAATATTCGCTATGGCCTGCTCCGCCCAAAGTCGCATCAACATAGATACCGTCAGGTTTTACGTCAAGCATATCAATCGTTTCATGAAGCAAGACCGTTACATGATGAAATTCTTTTGTCATATCCTATCTATTTTACCACAAATCTGACCAGCTTGCACTTGTCAGACAAGGCTAAGTTTCTTCGAAAAAAATTCTCAAAAATATGTCATATATACTTGACACCTCATCCCCAAAAGAATATAATATAGTCAAATATATACGACATATCAGAAAGGAGACCCTATGAATCGTGTCAAAGAATTCCGCAAGGAACTGGGCATTTCCCAGCTCGAGCTCGCCAAAGATATCGGTGTCTCGAGACAGACCATCAACATGATTGAAAATGACAAGTACAATCCAACCCTGGAACTCTGTCTCAATCTCGCCCGCAGCCTCCAAACTGACCTCAATAGCCTCTTTTGGGAAGACGATTTTTAAAAAAGGAGTAAACAAATGAAAAAAGAAACTCTCACTGACAAACTCATCAAACGCACATACGGCATTTCTGGCCCCCTTGACGAACACAAACGGCGCGAGGCAGATCGTATCGGGAATCAGGTCTTTATCGTTCTCTTTTATCTCATGATATTTGGCAACCTCATTCCCTTTGTCCTTGCTTATAAATACCCGCAAATTGTCGCTATCGGCTATCCTCTCGTGGTGTTTGGCATTTCGATGATGGCTGCCCTCTATGTGGTCTCTCAAACCAAGAAAACGGGCATCACAGCTATTGATCCCGAAATGCTGAGTCAAAAAGAAAGTAAACAACTGCATTTTCCTGGTCTAAAAGCCGGTCTAATCTATGGCATGGGCATGTTCTTTGGAATACCGCTTCTGAATGTCCTAACCGATGATAGCAAGGATTATCTTGGTTCTCTTTTAAATACAGGGCATTTTGTATCAACTATCCTAGCTACTTTCGTCTTCGGAGTGACTATACAAATTATCGTCTCTCTTCGCATTCAAAAAGCAAAGAAAGACCAAGAAGACGACTAGGAGGTACCTTATGAAATCACTAGCTAGACTACTGATCAGTCATGTTTTTATCAGTATCTTTGTTACCTTTTTCCTACTTTCTGGACATATTGAGCATCCTTTCTTGATTATCTTTCTTTTATTCCTTCCTGTATTGAACAAGGGACAGAGATTCCAGAAAATCCAATCAAAAAAAATACGTCTTCTAAACTCATCTCTCTGTTTTATCCTCGTATCCTTTCCACAACTTTTAACAAATCCTATGGATTGGAGATACCTGGTATTTCTAATAATCTGTATCATTTTTAGTTTGGTTTACTTCTATACTCTCTATCAACTCTTTAAAGAAGTCAATCAAAAATCACTCATTTAGGAGATTACTCCCATGAAAAAAGAAGATTTCACCACTCGCTTACTCAAACTATTCTTTCACATACAAGGGCCTTTTGATGAATGTCGTCAAGAGATAATCTACAGGGCTTGTGCCCGTGCCTTGATCCAAATCGTTTACTCCTCCCTCCTACTCTTCTTGTTCTATCTCCTATTTGGACGCTTCATAGAGTTGGTTCGAGAGGCCATGCCCTACCTCTATTTTGGACTTATCTTCGTCCTCTCATCTAGGGCGAGACTAGCAGTTCGCGACTTACATTTGGACAAGGATGACCAGTCCGAAATCCATCACAAAAGCTACAGCAAAAGTCAAATCAAAGTTCGTAGTTGGGGTGTATTCATCAGTATTCCAATTGGCTTGTTTGTCTTATCAGCCTTTCACAAACTCTTTGTTCAGCATCTTCCCCTCAATACCTTTTGGGACAATCTCTCCCAGTTCGATAAAACGCTCCCTTTACTAGTCTTAGGTTTGGGAATTGGTGCCATCTTCGGAACCATGACCTACGCCTTTTTATCGGAACACGAGATGAAACACTCTGAATCAAGAATGCATAAGGAGAATATAGAAAAATGACCAGTATATATGATTTTTCTGTTTTGAACCAAAATAATCAAGCAACTCCCCTGGATAGCTATCGTGGCAAGGTTCTCTTGGTTGTCAACACTGCTACTGGATGTGGTTTAACGCCCCAGTACCAGGGGCTTCAAGAACTCTATGAACGCTATCAAGATAAGGGCTTTGAAATCCTAGATTTCCCTTGCAATCAGTTTATGGGACAAGCACCCGGCAGCGCAGAGGAAATCAATAGCTTCTGCAACCTACACTATCAGACCACTTTTCCTCGCTTTGCCAAGATTAAGGTCAACGGCAAGGAAGCAGATCCTCTTTATGTTTGGCTAAAAGACCAGAAAGCTGGTCCGCTAGGAAAACGAATCGAATGGAATTTTGCTAAGTTTCTCATTGGTCGAGATGGGCAAGTCCTTGAGCGCTTCTCTTCCAAAACAGACCCCCAAACCATCCAAGAGTCTCTTCAAAAAATACTTTAATTTCTTTTTAAAACGTATCCTTTCATTTAGTTTGAGTCATGAAAGGATGCGTTTTTTCTTTAAAAAGTAACTGATTTTCTTTAATTTATATTTATTTTTTTGCTTTTTGCTCTTGCAATTCTTTCATTAATTTAGTATATTTGTTATATTAAAAGTTTTCAGTCATTTTAAGGGAGAAATGACCTTTTAAATTTTTTTATCTTAAAATGAAAGCGCTTTATAAACAGGAGGTAAGGTGGCTTACAAATTATCAGAGAGTTTTTCATTAAATCAAGTTGTAACCAAGTCAGACTTGGGCTTGGGCAGTAGCTGACTGCCTTTCTAAAAACTAGGAGTATATTATGAATCGATACCTTTTTGAAAAAGGGCAAACATTTAGCATTCGGAAGTTGACTGTAGGTGTGGCATCTGTTATCGTGGGACTGGCATTTTTTGCTTCTGGAACCGTGCGTGCAGATGAAACGTCTCCTGCCACAACATCCAATTTAGATCAGCAAATGAAACAAGTCGCAGATATAGAAGAGACCAAGACTGAACCAGTCAAAGAAGAAGGCCGTGTAGAAGCTGAAAAACAAGAAACACCTGCTGCCGATACTAACAGTGCTGACTTGCTCCCTGAAGACATTCAGGACCGTGCCTATCCCGACACACCTGTCAAAGAACTCGATACGACTACTATCGTTGACCAGAAAGCTAGTCCAAAGGTAGAAACTAAGAGCATTCTAAAGGACAAGGAAGAAGCTCCAAAAGAAACTGAGAACGGAAACCGTGCCATCATTAACGGTGGACAAGACCTCAAACACATCAACTACGAGGGACAACCTGCTACTGCTGCTACTATGGTTTACAGCACTTACAATGCAGGGGAACAACGCTACCTCGTTTCAGGCTCAGGTATCTTCGTAGCACCTAACCTGATCCTTACCGTTGCTCATAACTTCTTAGAGGCCAATAAAGAAACTGGCGAGGGTCACATTCGTGGTGGAAAATCTGCCCAGTTCTACTATAACGTTGGTTCAAACAGCGAAAAGAAAAACTCACTGCCATCTTCTGGAACTACGGTTTTATTCAGAGAAAAAGACATCCATTTCTGGAACAAGAAAGAGTTTGGAAAAGGCTATAAGAATGACCTTGCTCTTGTAGAAGCTCCTATTCCTCTTCCGATTGCTAGTCCAAACAAAGCAGCAACCTTTGCGCCTTTAGCGGAGCACAAGACACATCAGCCGGGAGAAGCCATCAGTACGATTGGCTACCCAACTGACTCGAGCTCAAAAGAACTGAAACAACCTATCCTAGCTGGTCAGCTTTACAAGGCAGATGGGACCATCCGATCTGTTGAGTCCTATGATGATAAAGGAACGACTGGTATCACCTACAAAACCACTTCTGTATCTGGTTTGTCTGGTGGCGGGATTGTCGATAGCCAAGGAAAAGTTCTGGGTGTCCATCAACACGGAACCGTTGACAATGGTGTAGCTGAAAAGGATCGCTTTGGTGGTGGACTCGTCCTTTCACCTGAACAACTGAAATGGGTGAAGGACATGATTGCCAAGTATGGTGTGAAAGGCTGGTACCAGGGAGACAACGGAAATCGTTACTACTTTACTGATGAAGGGCGTATGCTTCGGAATGAGAAAGCTGTTATCGGAAGCAACGAATATTCCTTTAACCAAGATGGTATCGCTACCTTGACCAAGGGAGTTGAATACGGTCGTGTGGTTATCCAACACGAAGACGAAGAAGGAAATCCTGTCAAAGATAATGATACCTTTATCGAACAGACAGCTGTTGATTCGCCATTTGATTATAATTTCAAAAAAGAAATCGAGAAAACGGACTTCTATCAGAAGAATAAAGACAAATACGAAATTGTATCCATTGATGGTGTAGCGGTCAATAAACAACTAAAGGATGCTTGGGCTGAAGATCACAATGTTGTCAGCAAAGCGCCTGCCGGTACACGTGTCATCAAGGTAGTCTATAAAGTCAACAAAGGCTCCTTCAAAGTTTACTACCGTCAAAAAGGAACCACTACTGAACTAGCGGAAGCGACAGTTGATAACAATGACGGTCAAGAGTATGACGTTTCCTTTGTCAACACCTTCCATGCAAAAGACATTGCTGGCTACCGTCCAGTCAAGGCTAGTTTGGAAGCAAGGATCCAGCAAAAAGGGGTGAATGAGGTCGTCTTTGAATACGAGCCAGTCGCTGATACAGCTAATCCAACGACACCGACTCCACCAGTGGCTCATCCAGAAGATAAAGAAACCGAAATTGGCAATCATGGACCTCTTCCAAGCAAGGCTCAACTCGATTACCACAAGGAAGAATTGGCAGCCTTCATCCACTACGGAATGAACACCTATACCAATTCTGAATGGGGAAATGGGAAAGAAGACCCTCGATACTTCAATCCAACCAACTTGGATACTGACCAGTGGATTCGCACCCTGAAGGAAACGGGCTTCAAACGAACCATTATGGTTGTTAAACACCACGACGGTTTCGTTGCTTACCCTTCTAAGTATACGGATCATACTGTAGCTGCCAGCCCATGGAAAGATGGAAAGGGTGACCTTCTCGAAGAAGTTTCCAAGTCTGCCAGCAAGTACGACATGAATATGGGTGTTTACTTGTCACCATGGGATGCCAATCATCCAAAATACCATGTTGCAACCGAAAAGGAATACAACCAATACTATCTCAACCAACTGAAAGAAATCCTTGGAAACCCAAAATACGGAAATAAAGGGAAATTCATCGAAGTTTGGATGGACGGTGCGCGTGGTAGCGGTGCCCAAAAAGTGACCTATACCTTTGATGAATGGTTCAAATACATCAAAGAAGCTGAAGGAGATATCGCCATCTTCTCTGCTCAACCAACAAGCGTTCGCTGGATCGGAAATGAACGTGGTATCGCTGGTGACCCTGTATGGCATAAAGTTAAACGGGCCAACATCACAGACGATGTGAAAAACGAATACCTCAACCATGGTGACCCAGATGGTGATATGTATTCTGTAGGGGAAGCTGACGTTTCGATCCGTTCAGGCTGGTTCTATCATGACAATCAACAGCCGAAATCACTCAAAGAGTTGATGGATATCTACTTCAAATCTGTTGGTCGTGGAACCCCACTCCTTCTCAACATTCCACCAAACAAAGAAGGAAAATTCGCAGATGCGGATGTGGCTCGCTTGAAGGAATTCAAGGCAACCCTAGACCAAATGTATGCGACTGACTTTGCCAAAGGCGCGACTGTAACAGCAAGTTCTACTCGTCAAAACCACCTCTACAAGGAAAGTCACCTCACAGACGGTACAGATGACACCAGCTGGGCGCTCTCAAATGATGCCACAACCGGTAGCTTTACAGTCGATTTGGGGCAAAAGAGACGATTTGACGTCGTTGAACTCAAGGAAGATATCGCCAAAGGTCAACGTATCTCAGGTTTCAAGATTGAAGTCGAAATCAACGGACGCTGGGTGACATATGGTGAAGGTTCGACCGTTGGTTACCGTCGCTTGATTCAAGGCAAGCCTGTAGAAGCACAAAAAATCCGTGTAACCATCACCGGTGCTCAAGCAACCCCAATCTTAACCAACTTCTCAGTCTACAAGACACCAAGCAGCATTGAAAAGACAGATGGCTACCCTCTTGGACTGGAATACCACTCAAACACAACGGCAGATACAGCTGGAACAACTTGGTACAATGAATCTGAAGGTGTTCGTGGCACTTCTATGTGGACCAATCAAAAAGACGCCAAAGTCAGCTATACCTTCACAGGAACCAAGGCCTATGTCGTCTCTACGGTCGATCCAGGTCACGGAGAAATGTCCGTCTACGTTGATGGTCAAAAGGTTGCAGATGTGCAAACTAAGAATGCTAGTCGTAAACGCAGCCAAAAAGTCTTTGAGACAGGCGATTTAGCACCAGGCCAACACACTATTACCCTCGTGAACAAAACAGGCGAACCAATTGCTACAGAAGGAATCTACACCCTAAACAATGATAGTAAAGGGATGTTTGAACTCGAGTCTACTAACTACGAAGTCGAAAAAGGAAAACCAGTCACTGTTAAGATTAAGCGTGTTGGTGGAAGCAAGGGGACTGCTACTGTTCGCTTCATCACAGAACCTGGAACTGGTGTTCACGGTAAAGTTTACCAAGATACAACTCAAGATGTGACCTTTAAAGACGGAGAAACAGAAAAGACTGTGACCATCCCAACGATTGACTTTACAGAACAAGCCGACTCTATCTTTGACTTCAAAGCCAAGCTCACTTCTGTCACTGATGGTGCCCTGCTAGGTTTCGCTACCGATGCAACCATCCAAGTGATGAAAGCTGAATTGCTGATCAAGGACCAAACAAGTTATGATGACCAAGCTAGTCAGTTGGATTACAGTCCTGGCTGGCACCATGAAACCAATTCGGCAGACAAGTACCAAAAGACTGAGTCTTGGGCTTCCTTTGGCCGCTTAACTGATGAGCAAAAGAAAAAGACAACTGTCACAGCCTACTTCTACGGTACTGGACTTGATATCAAGGGCTATGTTGATCCAAATCATGGTATCTACAAAATCTTCCTAGATGGCAAAGAAGTTCCTTACCAAGATGGAATGGGAAATGCTTCAACTATTGATGGTAAGAAATACTTTAGCGGTCGTGCAGCCCAACGTCAAGGCAATCAAACTCTAGTTAGCCTAAAAGGTCTGGACGAAAACCTGCACGCAGTCACCCTTCAACTAGATCCTGATCGAAACGATTTATCTCAAAATATCGGTATTCAGGTGGACCAATTTATCACTCGTGGCGAAGGCAGTGAACTCTACAGCAAGGCAGATATCATCCAGTCTATCTCTAAATGGAAAGATGATCTGTCCAACTTTGATCCAGCAGGCTTGAAAAATACGGCTACTGCACGCCAAGCTTTCCAAGCAAATCTAGAAAAATTGAGAAACCAACTCAGTGCTGATGCAGTGGATGTTCAGGATGTCATGTTGACAGTCAGTGCCCTACAAGATATCCTATCCAAGGATGAGAACTATCAAAGAGGCCAAGAGGAACCTAGTCCAGAGCAACCGGAACAGCCTGAAGAACCTTCTAAACCTGAGCAACCAGCTGAACCAAAACAACCGGAAATTGAGTATGATAAGGCTATGGACAGCTTGACAAAAGCTATCGAGAAAAAAGTCGCTGAGCTTGGATCCAACAAGGAAGCTAAGAAGAAATTATTAGAAATTGCTGACCAAGCCATTGCTGCCATCCAAGAAGCTAAAACTCAGGAAGCAGTCAATCAAGCGCTAGAAACTGCTCTCGAACAAATCAACAAACTCGAAGCGGCTCAGCCTGAGAAACCTGCTCAACCTGAGAAACCAGCTCAGCCTGAAAAGCCAGCGCAACCGGAACAACCAACTCAACCTGAGAATCCAGTTCAACCAGAAAAACCGGCTCAGCCTGAAAAACCGGCTCAACCTGAGAAACCTGCTCAACCTGAACAACCGGCTCAGCCTGAAACTCCGGCTCAGCCTGAAAAGCCAGTTCAACCGGAAAAACCGGCGCAACCGGAAAAACCAACTCAACCTGAGAATCCAGTTCAACCGGAAAAACCTGCTCAACCTGAAAAACCAGCGCAACCGGAAAAACCTGCTCAGCCTGAAAAGCCGACTCAACCTGAGAAACCGGCGCAACCGGAAAAACCTGCTCAACCGGAAAAACCGACTCAACCGGAAAAACCTGCTCAACCTGAGAAACCGACTCAACCGGAAACTCCAGCTCAACCAGAAAAACCAATTACTTCTTCAAGTCCTGAAGAAGGGGTTAAAGACCTTGTCTTTACACTTCCAAGCTTGGAAATCGTCAATAAGATCGTACCGTTCAAGACGATTCGTCGCGAAAACCCACAATTAGACAAAGGAAAAGAGCAAGTTCTATCAGAAGGAAAAGACGGTCTCTTAGTCGAGTATGTTGAAGTGGACGGTGACAATCGCAAGGTTCTCCAAACAGAAGCAACTCCAGCTCAAGATCGAGTGATTGAGGTAGGTAGCAAACAAAGCTCAGTTGGAACAGAAGCGCCACCAGTTGTGACTCTTCCTGAGTATGTTCTACCAAGAGAGACTGAAAAACCTGCGCCAGCCGTAACAGATAACTCATCAGCAAAAGATGAAAAAGCTCCTGTTACAGCTACAGTCAAAGAAGACAAGGAAAGACTACTCCCTGCAACTGGGGAACAAGAAGCAAGTGCCTTCCTCTTCTTGGCAGCCATTACTTCTATCTTGTCTCTCCTCATCTTCCAAAAGAATTTCAAAGACTAATAACCCTCTTTGATTGATTCTTTCTAATGACTCAGTTCCCCCGTTGAGAAGACCATTTGGTCTTCTCTTTTTCTATCTGTAAAATTAAAAAACATCCACAAATATACATGGATGTTTGGGTATGACTCTATAAAGTAAGATGATCATTGAAGATAGCTGTTCTCAAATCCAACCACGTTTTCAAATAAACGCTCATCCAAAAAAAGAGAGTGGCCCTTTTCTTATCTCATCAGAATTACCATCATAAGTTTCTGCAAGAACTCCACAGATAAAAGATGGTGTTTCGAATTCCAATACCATGAGATTTTCTGACGCTCACAAGCCATCTTTCCTAAATCAAACTTCCTTCTTCCACACCTAGTCACTGACTACTATTTTTGAGTCCAGCGTATGCATAGGTTCGATTTCTAGGAGACTCTTTTTCCGTCACCACCCTAAAATAAAAGCGATGCTCCCGCCCATCCTTGGCATTTTCCTTGTTTAAGACAAAGTAGTTTTTCTGATTCATCGCCATAGTGCGTAGGATGTCATCGATCAAAAAAGTCAGTGGTACATTCATAGCAGAGTATTTTTGAAAATCCTCTTCAAAGCGGATATAACTATCTGAAAAATAATCCATCTGCAGTTTGTTTTCATACAACTCTTTTCTAGTCATACACTCCCTCCTCCCACAGTCGAATTTCGAGAACATCTGCTACCTCTATCAGCCTGTAGCCCTCACTTGTCCTAATAGATAGAGTTTGAGGTGATAATTCACTCACCTCGCCGATGATTGTGGTTTTCTGCTTCTTTTCCTTGACCACAAAGTATCCCTTTAGTTGCCCGACATACAGCTGCGAAAGCAAGAGTAACTTCTCAACGGAATTCAAATCTGTCGAAAAAGCAACCCGATTTTTTTCTTCACCAAGTGAACTAGTATGCTCTGAGAGGAAAAAGCCCATCCACTTCTGCATCCCTGGATCTTGATAGTCACGCGCAGATTGAAAAGGTAAATAAGAACGATCAATCATTTTAGTCCATCTAATCCTCCAGCAGAATGCCCCCCAATCAGCTTGCTTCTGGCAAGACTCCTAGAGGCTTCTTCCAGTGCATTGGCCTTTAAAAGGGAGGTAAAACCAAATTGTTCCCGAATGGCATCAATAGCCGTCTGGAGCCTTTCTTCTTTTTCTAACTTGTCAACATCATCAAAGAGGGAGATCAAGCCAAAGGACTCGTCCACAAATCCTGAATAGTTGACTCCAACACTTCTGACCGCTCCAGAAGTGTATTTATTATGAAATAGCTTCAAAACGTGGTCTGTTAAGATAGCTGTATTATTGGTCGGTTCGACCTTCATTTGTGTGTGAATAGACG
>CAUSWL010000006.1:0-41531 GCA_963535345.1 uncultured Streptococcus sp. | reverse complement strand
CTATGGGAGTGGCTATGCTACTCGTCTTGACAGGCTGTGTCCAAGTAGACAAAGCCACAGGACAACCTACAGGATTGATTTGGAATACCATCGGAGCACCTATGGCTGAAGCTATCAAGTACTTCGCTACTGATAAAGGTCTAGGCTTTGGTGTGGCTATCATCATCGTAACCATCATCGTGCGCTTGATTATCTTGCCACTTGGTATCTACCAATCATGGAAGGCAACGCTTCACTCTGAAAAGATGAATGCCCTCAAACACGTGCTTGAACCACATCAAACACGTCTCAAAGAAGCAACCACTCAAGAAGAAAAACTAGAAGCACAACAAGCTCTCTTTGCAGCTCAGAAAGAACATGGCATTAGCATGTTCGGTGGTGTAGGATGTTTCCCTATCCTCATTCAAATGCCTTTCTTCTCTGCTATCTACTTTGCAGCCCAATACACTGACGGGGTAGCTAGCTCTACCTTCTTGGGTATCGATCTTGGTTCACCAAGTCTGCTCCTTGTCGCTTTCGCTGGTATCCTCTACTATCTCCAATCACTTCTTTCACTTCATGGAGTAGAAGACGAGATGCAAAGAGATCAACTAAAAAGAATGATTTACGTGAGTCCACTCATGATTGTCGTCTTCTCCCTCTTCGCACCAGCCAGTGTGACGCTTTACTGGGTTGTCGGTGGTTTCATGATGATTCTCCAACAGTTCATCGTTAACTATGTTGTTCGTCCAAAACTCCGCAAAAAAGTTCGTGAAGAATTTGCAAAAAACCCACCAAAAGCAAGTTCATTTTCAACTGGAGGCGGACGCAAAGATGTCACTCCAAACCAAGCAACTGCGATCATGACTAATAAGAAACATAAAAAACGCAATGCTGGTAAACAACATTCTAGAAAATAAGAAAAAGGCTTAGCTGAGAGGCTAAGTCTTTTTGCATCACAAAAGCCCGATGTCTCCATCAGGCTTCTTTTTTATCCATGAACACGTTTCATGTAATCTTGGTAACTTTCTGTATCCATCAATTCCTTGGCATTCTTGACACGGTCTGCTGTTGGAGGTTTGACCCCTTCAAGCGAATAAGGAATCCCAAGTTCACGCCACTTGAATTCTCCCATCGTATGATAAGGTAGGATTTCAAACTTGTCAACATTTTTGAGGGTCTTGACAAACTTACCAAGTTCGATCAAATCCTCATCTCTATCTGTCAATCCTGGAACCAGCACGTGGCGAATCCAAACAGGCTTCCCGATATCTGATAGGTACTGGGCACAGGCCAAGATGTTTTTATTGGTTTGGCTTGTGACAATCTTGTGCTGTTCTTCGTTGATTTCCTTGATATCCAGAAGAACCAAGTCTGTTACCGCCATGAGTTTATTAAACTTTTCGAGATAACGTGGTTTATTACGGAACGGAAGGGCACAGGTATCCAAGGTACAGTGGATTCCTTTTTCCTTGGCCTTGGTAAAGAGGGCAATTAGGAAATCAATCTGTAAGAGGGCTTCTCCACCACTGACAGTGATTCCTCCCTTGTCTCCCCAGAAACCACGGTAGCGAAGGGCTTCTGTCAAGACATCGTCTACTGTCCGTTCGCGTGATTTATTGGTCTCCATAGCCCATGTGTCTGGGTTATGGCAGTACTGGCAACGCATGTGACAGCCCTGCAAAAAGACAATAAACCGAATCCCAGGGCCATCTACCGCCCCAAAACTCTCTGTCGAATGCACCATTCCTGTCACTTGTCCATAGTCAATTGTTTCTTCAGACATATCGTCACCTTCCTTGAAACCGTTTTATAGTTTTATTATATCACGAGTAAGGTGAAAAACAAGGTTTTTTTGTCTATTTTTTAGAAAGCAATCTGTTTTTCACTTTCATTTTCAATTTCTTTTACTGATCCGATTCAAAATCAAAACCATACAAGGTTGCGAAATAGTCCTCAGGGCGCTCTGCACGGCGGATTTGGCGAGCTTTTCCTTCTTCGGTATAAAGGATTTCTGCCGAGCGTAATTTTGCATTGTACTGGTAACCCATGGAGAATCCATGTGCACCTGTATCATGAATCACTAGCAAATCACCGATTTCTGTATGAGGTAGCTCGCGATTCACTGCAAATTTATCATTGTTTTCACAGAGTGAACCAACCACATCTACCACCTCAATAGGTCCATCTGGATGGGTCAGATTGGTGATATGGTGGTAGGCTCCATACATGGCTGGGCGCATGAGGTTGACTGCTGATGCATCCACACCCAGATAGGTACGATAGGTTTTTTTCTTATGAGTGACTCTTGTGACGAGAGCTCCGTGAGGGGCTAACATAAAGCGGCCTAATTCTGTGAAAATCTTAACCTGACCAAGTCCTGCAGGTGTAAGAACTTCCTCATAAACCTTACACACCCCTTCACCAATCACAGCGATGTCATTTGTCTCCTGGTCTGGACGATAATTGACTCCGATTCCACCCGAAAGGTTAATAAAGTCTAGCGAAATACCCAACTTTTCCTTGATTTCAACGGCTAATTCAAAAAGCTGACGCGCCAACTCTGGGTAGTAGAGATGGGTCACGGTATTGGATGCTAGGAAAGAGTGAATCCCAAATGTCTTGGCTCCTTTTTCCTTCAAAACCGCAAAGGCTTCAAAAAGCTGATCCTTGGTCATGCCAAACTTGGCTTCTCCAGGATTGTCCATAATATCTGTTCCCAGTTCAAAAACACCGCCAGGATTGTAACGACAAGAGATGATTTCTGGAATGCCTGCCGCTCGCTCCAGATGTTCAATATCTTCAAAGGCATCCAAGTTAATGGTCGCACCTAATTCACGCGCATAAGCGTACTCTTGGTCTGGGGTATTGTTAGAAGAGAACATGATTTCAGAACCGGGGAAATCCAGTTTATGGCTCATCAAGAGCTCCACGTAACTAGAACAGTCCACACCACAACCTTCCTCTTGGAGGATTTTCAAGATGGCTGGGGTTGGAGTGGCCTTGACGGCAAAATATTCTTTAAAGCCCTTATTCCAGGAAAAGGCCTGGTTGACTGCTCTTGCTTTTTCACGAATCCCCTTCTCATCATACAAGTGAAAGGGAGTCGGGAACTCTGCAACAATTGTTTCTAAATCTTCACGGCTGATAAATGGTGTTTTCATAGGCGTCCTTCTATTCTGTTTGCAAAGAAAGGCTGGGACAATCGTTCCAACCTTTAGTTCTATCTCTTATTTGTCTTCGTCAAAGATATTTCCAATCTCAACATCAATGGATTGGTTCTTAACATCAATATTGGTAACCTTCAAGAGTGACTTGTAATCAAACTGCTTTTCACGTTCTTCTTGGGCATTGTCTGCAAAGACTGCGACACCAGCTAGTTCAGAATCGAATTCACGCAAGAGACTAATCATCCCGTTGACAGTTCCGCCGCCTTTCAAGAAGTCATCCACAATCAAGACACGACTGCCTGCCTTGAGACTGCGTTTTGAAAGGAACATTTTCTCAATGCGGTCACCACTGGAACCTGAAACATAGTTGACGCTGACCGTTGAACCTTCGGTAATTTTCAAGTCACGACGCACAATGACAAATGGAACGTTGAGGACATTGGCAACTGCATTTGCGAGTGGCACACCTTTTGTTGCTACTGTCATAACGGCATCGATTTTTTGGTCCATAAAGCTCTTGGCAATGATGCGCCCAATATTTTTCAAAATGGCAGGTGTACTGAGCAAATCAGACAGGTAGATGTAGCCACCTGGCAAGATACGGTCACTTTCTGAAAGTTTATCACGCAAGTCTGCGATCATTTCTTTGGCTTCATGACTAGAGATTGATGGTGTAAAAATAACGCCACCACCTGCTCCCGTCACAGTCTGAATATGGCCGATTTCGATTTCCTCAAAGGCACGCTTGATAATCACGATATCCTCTGAGATAGAGGATTTAGCAGATTCGTACTTTTCTGCAAAGGTGTTGAGACTGGTTAGTTTGTATGGATTATTAATCAAATAGTTGGAAATGACAACCATCCGATCACTTCTTCTTAATTTCATTTCTATTTCCCACTTCATTTAATTTTGATATTTTATCCATTATACCATATTCACATAAAAAAACGAACATTCTTGCCCTAAAAAATGCTCGTTTTTCTTAAATTATTAATCTAAATCTGGTTTATAGAAGGAACGATTGTCCATAGCGAAGATTTTATTGGTCATCTCTCCCTTATCCACCAAAGCCAGAGCTGTTGACATCATCATCATGCTAGCATCCAGATTGTCAATCATATGGATAATCTCTGCCTCCATGATACGTGGGCGAACCGGACTTCCATACTCTAGTAAGCCGTGGTGGCTGAGGATGACGTGGCGAAGCAGAACGACTTCTTCCTTGGTATCATCGATGCCGAGTTCCATAACTGTCTTGGTAATTTCACTATCAATGAGAGCGATATGTCCAAGGAGATTGCCTCGCACTGTATACTCCGTCTGGTCTGGTCCCGTTAACTCAATAACCTTGGCCAAGTCATGTAGCATAATTCCTGCATAGAGCAGACTCTTATTAAGTTGAGGATAAATTTCGCTAATGGCATCTGCCAAGCGCACCATGGTTGCCGTATGATAGGCCAAGCCCGTTTCAAAGGCATGGTGGTTGGTCTTAGCAGCTGGATAGGAATAAAATTCCTTATCATACTTGGTGTAGAGATTTCGGACAATTCGTTGCCAGACAGGATTTTCAATTTTGAAAATCATTTGCGACATGTAGTCACGGATTTCCTTGACATCAACTGGCGACTTGACCTTGAAATCAGCTGGATCATTGGGTTCACCAGGTTGAGGCAGACGGAGAGTAATTTGATTGACTTGAGGGGTGTTGTTATAAACTTCTCGGCGCCCTTTCATGTGGACAACCTTACCTGCGGTAAAGGCCTCAACGTTATGAGGTTGGGCATCCCAGAGTTTCCCTTCAATCTCGCCACTATCATCTTGGAAGGTAAAGGCTAGGTAGTTTTTCCCAGCTCGAGTTTGCCTCAGGTCAGCTGATTTGATTAGGTAAAAGCCTTCAAACAGCTCATCTTTTTTCATGTGACTAATCTTCATATTCTTCCTCATTTTCTTGGAAATGGAGTAGATCAAGCGCAGGCTCACCTTCTGATAACTCAATGTGACGGAGCGTCCGCTCGATAGCTGTAGTACGACGGTTTAATAATTCATCAATATTGCCAGAGGCATGTTGGAGATGCTTTTGCGCCTTGACCAGAATGCCTCCGAACTTGCCAAACTCGGTCTTGACACTAGCTAGGGTCTTGCTGATATGGTCAGCACTCTTTTGGATATTGAGAGTTTTGAAGCCAACTGATAGGGAGTCAAGCAAGGCCGATAGGGTACTTGGACCCGCGACAATAATCTGCTCCTCCCGTCTCAAATCATCAAAGAAGACCGGATTGCGGACGATTTCTGAGTAAAGTCCTTCTGTTGGAACAAACAAGACTCCAAAATTGGTCGTTCGAGGCGGCGCCAGATACTTGCTCTTGATATCCTTGGCAAAGCGCTTGACGCTTGCTAAAAGTGACTTGCGACAACGTTCAATCTCGTCCTTATCGCCTGCTTCATAAGCTTCTTCTAAGCGGTAATAATCTGCCAGTGGAAACTTGGAGTCAATCGGTAAGTAGACATATTCTTGATTGGCTTGGCCAGGTAACTTGATGGCATACTCTACTCGTTCACTGGAGTTCTCAACCGTTGCAAATTCTCGTTCGTACTGGGCAGGAGTCATGATGTCTTCGATGATTTGCCCCAGTTGCAATTCTCCCAGAATGCCTCTCGTTTTGGTTCCAGAGAGAACCTTATTGAGGGCACCGACATCACGGGCAACTGTCTGCATCTCTCCAAGACCACGGTTGACCGACTCTAGTTGCTTTGAAACTGTCTCGAAGGAAGCCTGCAAGCGCGTCTGCAAGGTCTTTTCTAACTTTTCCTCGACCGTCTGGCGCATTTGTTCCAAACGTTGCTCATTTGATTCCTGCAGGGCCTGGAGACGTTGGTCAGTCTTGTCTCTGGTTTGAAGGAGATTCTCGTTCATCTCCTGTCTAACTTGAGTCAAGCCTTGGTGCAACTCCATTCGCACCTCCTGCAAGCGGTCACTGACAGCCACTTCCAAATCTTTTTGATCCAGCTGACTGGCTTGTCTGGCTTGTTCAAAGCGGTAATCCAGTTGATCTGAAAGATTGTCTGCTTGATCCTCCAAACTCTTGGCTAGGTATTTGTCTTGCTTATCCTGCCTTTGCCAAATGAGAAAGAGTCCAGCTAGGTTGGCAATTAATAATAGTAATAATACAGTCTCCATCCTACCTCCTGTCCTTGCTATGTAGCACGACGACATAGCCATCTGGGCAAGTCACCGAAACTTCCCTATCTATATATTCGTTAGAAGCGTACACTTTTTTAAAGAAAAAATTTTCCTCTGTCAACTCATACTTAGCACCGAGAATAGTCAGCTGGCTATCCCGAACTGGCATAAAGGCTAGATAGTCATAGTCCGAGCGGGGTTCTAGCTGACTGATCCCTTCTGGACAATAGGCAATCAAATTTTGTCCATCCTCAATTTCTATCTGGCGCATATAAGGCGCCAACTTGGGATTGCTAGGCAGAAAGACATTAGCCAGCATATGATCAATACGACCACCCAAAGCACCGAAAATAGTAACCTCAGCCTGAGGATTTTGCTCAAAGATGGTTAAGAGAGCCAATTCCAAATCTGTATCATCTTTTTCTGGTCGGGCTTGGACAAAATGCT
Organism: uncultured Streptococcus sp.; assembly: GCA_963535345.1. GTDB lineage: Bacteria > Bacillota > Bacilli > Lactobacillales > Streptococcaceae > Streptococcus. The sequence goes on along the minus strand of CAUSWL010000006.1, from coordinate 34,751 downwards.
GGGCACGTTTTTGAATCACCTGTCGCTCTTCTTCCGTCACAGAATCAAAATCTCCAACCGCTAGAGCAAGAGGAAGGTCTTCCTCCAAGACCCAGAGCGAGCCTCTATCCACACCAACAAAAGCATCAAAGTCCGTCCGATAATGACCACGGTCTCCGCCTGCAAAAACGGCAACCCTAGTCCAGTTGTTTTCTGAGAGTTTGTACTCGCTCATTGACATCTCCCTTAAAGACATAGGAACCTGCTACAAAAACGGTCGCACCAGCTTCTTTGGCTTGAGCAATGGTTTGGTCATCAATACCGCCATCGACTTCAATCTCAAAGCTCAAACCTTTTTCCTGACGAAGAGAAACCAACTCACGAACCTTGTCCATGGTTTCAGGCAGAAAGGCTTGTCCTCCAAATCCAGGATTCACTGTCATGACCAAGACTTGGTCAACTAGGTGAAGAACGTGCTTGATTGCCTCCACAGGCGTACCAGGATTGATAACAACCGAAGGTTTGACTCCAAGAGAGCGAATCTTTTGAAGTGCTCCATGAATATGAGGTGTTGCTTCCACATGGATGCTGATGATATCCGCTCCCGCACGCGCAAAGTCTTCTAGATGATGCTCTGGATTAGCTACCATCAAGTGGCAGTCAAAGACCATCTTGCTATGAGGTCGAAGAGCTTCGACCACACCTGCACCAAAACTGATTTGTGGTACAAAGTGCCCATCCATGATATCGATATGGGCATATTCTGCCCCAGTTGCTTCTAGGCGTTTGATTTCACGTTCAAAGTTGGCATAATCTGCTGCCAGAATTGACGGAGCAATCTTGTATTGAGACATAGGTTTCTCCTTATTTTGGAATTTTTTTGCTGACTTTTTTATAGGTTTCTCTGCGATTTTCAATCTCACTGAGAAATTGCAGGTAGTTGTCAAAACGGAAGGATGCAATGATACCCTCTTCGACAGCCGGCTTAACCGCACAGGACGGTTCATGGGTATGGGTACAAGTACGGAATTTACAGTCTCTACTGACACTGGCAATCTCTGGGAAGGCCTGATTGAGGTCTTCAGCCGTTGACACTTCATAATCCAGAGATGAAAATCCTGGTGTGTCCGCGATTTTACCACCATTGAGATTGTAAAAACTCACAGCTCGAGTGGTATGACGCCCACGACCAAGACTATCTGAGATTGCCCCTGTTTCAAGATTGAGGTCCGGTGCGATTTTATTGAGGAGGGTTGATTTTCCAACACCCGTTTGTCCCATAAAGACCGTCACTTTTCCTGTCAACAAAGGCAAAAGTTCTTCTTTACTGGTCACAAAATCGTAACCAATGGCACGATAGGTTTGTTGGTAAAAACTTAATTCTTCCCTATCTTCCAGCAAGTCCATTTTAGAAATATAAACAATAGGATGAATGCCCTTGTATTCCAAAAGAACCAAGAAACGATCCAGCAAATTGCTGTTGAAGTCCGGTTCCTTGACGGACATGATCACCACAGCTTGGTCAATATTGACAATAGGCGGACGGACCAGACTGTTTTTCCGTTCATGAATCTTGAGGATATAACCTTCGGAATTTTCCTCTGCAGAAAAATCTACCCAATCCCCAACATAGGGCGTGTGGCCTTTTTTACGAAAATTCCCGCGCGCTCGTGTCTGATAGACTTGGCTATCACTTTCCACATAATAGAAGCCCGCCAAGGCTTTAATGATTTGTCCCTGCATCTTAGAGTCCTTGTCCTTTAAGCGCATCTGCCAGACTGGCAAATTCTGCCAAGCTGAGAGCTTCCCCACGCACAGATGGAGATAAGCCTGCCTGGTCCAAAGCCTTGGTCAATTTATCCTTGACTTCATCAGTTTTCCCAAAGTAGCCTGTTAAGTTGTTCCACAAGGTCTTGCGACGATGAGTGAAACTAGCCTTGGAAACCTTAAAGAAGAACTGCTCATCTTTCACTGCTACGGCTGGCTCTGGACGGCGCACCATTTTCAAGATGGCTGAATCCACATTTGGTGCTGGCACAAAGACCGTACGAGGCACGATGAAGGCAACCTTAGCTGTCATGTAATACTGCACAGCAATCGACAAACTACCATAAGCCTTGGTATTTGGCTGTGCTGAGATACGGTCCGCCACTTCTTTTTGCATCATGACGACAAACTCACTAAAGGGAATGCCACTCTCGATCAAGTGCATGAGAATAGGAGTCGTAATGTAGTAAGGCAAGTTGGCTACTACCTTGATTGGTAGGTCTGGATTTTTGAAACTCTGGATATGTTGCGCCAAGTCAACTTTGAGAATGTCCTCGTTGACCACTGTCACATTGTCAAAATCACGCAGAGTATCTGCTAAAATCGGTACCAAACGGTGGTCAATCTCAAAGGCCATAACCTCTGCCGCACGCTCAGCCAAAAACTCCGTCAAAGCACCAATTCCTGGCCCAATTTCAATGACATTAACCTGATCATCAATTTCAGCCGTATCCACGATTTTTTGAAGGATATTGGTATCCGTCAGGAAATTTTGCCCGAAGGACTTTTTAAAGGTAAAACCGTGACGCTCCAGCACTGCCTTGGTCACGCTATAATCTGCAATTCTCATTTATTCTCTTTTCTATTTGTTAGCTAAAAACAATCTATAAACCCAAACAATTACCAACACCAAGAGAAACCAAAATCTCAAAGGTATATGGTACTCGTCATCTTTAGATTCGACACCGGTCTCATCGAGCACTTGCTCATCTTCTTTGCGTGGTGCTTGCTCATTTTCTTGGCCTTGCGCTTGCTCGTCTTCTTGATGTTTTTCTTGATTATCTTTTGGGCCTTGCATTTTCTTCAACTCATCTTGGTATGCAACCGAGTCTAGAATATTATCTTCTGGCAATAATTTTGGGGCATAATAATCAGGAAATCCCATAGCAGACCAAATTACGTTCTTTTCTGTTAAAGAAAAATCCAATTCTTGGGGTTGATTTTCCTGAATGGCTCGGATGTTTTTTATAAGCTTGCGCGAAGCTATAGTCAATCCATCCATATTAGCAACTTCTAAGATATCAAATCCTAGCCTATCACCTGCTTTGACATTTGCAAGAATATAGCGAACAAAATCATCATATAGTTGCAAGGTCTGAGGAGCGTTCTTTTCTAAAAAGGAGCGATTTTGGGTGGCCTTTTTCTGGAATTTTTCAATAGGAAGTAAGATATTAAATTTTTTCCATAGAATATTAGGCATTCGCACATCTTTTTCATCCCAAAATAATTGCCAAAAATAAGGAATAGTGTAAACTCCCTCCGTTAAAATACGTACGTCTTTCCCGTTTTTTAAATAAATATAGCTTCTATTTGCCATATCGTTTCCTTTCAAAATCTTTGAAGAAGTTTAGTGCTGCAAGTAAGAGTTGAAAAACTCTGTATTTTTAATGCAAAAGAACCTCCTAGGCTTTAGCTCTTCCTTCTAGTTCCTCACTGAACTGTTGCATTTTTTTAAACGCTTTGTCACTGACGTAAATACCCGCTTTATAATACTCAGTTTGGTTAATGGCATAATCAAAGATTTCAATCATACCTCCAGCGTTTTCAATCATAGCACTCCAATTTTCATCAAAAACCATTCGAAAACGTTTCCAATCGGTGAACACTGAAACTGAATTCCGCCCATTTTTCCCTTCTCTAGTCGGAAGATTAAATTTAGCAGATTCTTCTAAAACATGAGAATCACTTTCCTGACTAGCCTCAGGAAATCCTGATGTTGCATTTATAGGAAGTAGGAATTTAGCTTTTGGCATTGCCATTGAAAAGAACTTATAATAGAGTTTATAAATTAATTCTTCCTCTTCTGTAGTCGGTCTATCCATCTGTCCCATCAAAAGCATCCATCTCACAATATCAGGGTTCATAACAGGAACTTGTATCTCTGGCAAGCCTGAAAAATCTGGTTTTTGAACTAAAATAGAAGAACTTATACTAACTTCTTTGGTATTAAAGAATGCTCCTAAAGCACCATTCAAGTAAAAAGCTGTCCCAAGAAAATTCTCAATTCCTTTTTTATCTTCCGTATTTTCAATCCGTTTTACCACTTTTAATTGGTTTTCAATTGTTTCCTTATACTGATGATACCAACGAGGGGTAAATAGCATAATCATTGGGTCAGTGCAGAGATAGCCTTCGTCACCTCTATCATATGTAGTTGAGAAAAGATAAGGTTCCCCAGTATTTTCTGAATAAACAGCATAAATCGAATCTGATTCTAGCAACTTGTCCTTGACAATTTCTGCTAGACGCTCTGACTTACGAGTATTTTCTTGATTGCTTTCTTCACTTTTTGGTTTTTGATGGCAATCCCATAAAAAAGCCTGTAAAATTTCGATACTATCATCAAGACTAAGATTCTGATAGTCCTCATCGCTTACTGTACCTTCTTGAATAGTCACAAAAGCTCGATAGAGAGCATAAGCATAGCTAGATAAACGCTTTTTTTCATCTACACAAGGACTATAGAGCACACTTCCCTTTTTTAACTTTGCTAGAGAGGGAAGCATATCGATCTCTAGATAAACTAACTCCTCATCTCTAAGAGATTCCACATCTTTGTTTTGGCAAGTAAGTTTTTTTACAACTACAGTTTCAAGAGCATCCATACCTTGATCGGGATTGCAAAACTGAAGACGATCACCAACTGTCAAACTCCCTTCCAAAGTCGCAGCAATCAGTAATTCCCTCTTTTCTTTCATTGGAAAGAAACCCAAAACTCCTAGACAAGCATCTCCTTTGGTTTCTTCTGTTGTCTTCTGTGCTTCTGTCTTTTTAAAAAAATCAAAAATTCCCATTGCTTTTCCTCATTAATTCCACCCAAGTGCTGATTTTATCAATTATCTTTTTTTATCAGGCATGGTATTGAGCATAGTTGAAGCGTATGCTATTACCTCTATTGTAACACATTCCCTTTGTATTTTTGGGCTATCAGGTTATTGTTATCACTTTTCAGGACTCTCCAAACAGATTTCGATATCTAAATTTCTTTCCACTATTGAAGTAAGCATAAAATTTATTTTTCTAATTCTTTATAGATTGTCTCTTGAAAATGTCAGTTGTTCAAGTAAGGAGTAGAGTTTTGCTTGCTCCTCTTCTTCGTAAGCAGATCTATTTGCTTTTACTTCCCTGCATTTCTCGTCATACAAAAAACCGTCATATCCATCTTCTGTAGATAAGGCTGTGTAGACTTTGGCCATTTCTTCAGGACTAATTGAAAATCTTGACTTGATTTTATAAAGATTTTTCATAAAAGCGCTGAGGTGATCATAGCGGCGCATATCTACTTTGACATTGGTCACACGGATTGCCTGAACCTTGATACCTTTCCAATGTTTCCGCATATAAAGCGACAACATCAACAAGGCTAGTTTATTCTGATAATAGGTCTTGGCAGGACTATAATGTTTTTGACCAGCTAAATTTTCAAAATCAAGCTTCATGAAAGGATAAAGCATCAGCCCTTGAGAAGAAATATTAATAATCCGACCACTCTCTGACTTTTCCAACAAACCTTTCAACAGGATAGAAAGCAAGAAAGGGGCAACAACATTGGTCGCAAATTGCTTTTCTAATCCCTCCTTAGTCAGGATTGGCTTTTTGACCGATAAATCAAAATCCGCTGCATTGTTAATTAAAACATCCAAAGTCTCTTCTTTTTGGATATACTGTTCTACCGCTTTCTTGATACTCTCCAAATCAGATAAATCAGCCAAGATATAATCTACTTGTAGATTTCCTGTTTGTTGGCGGATTTCCTCACAGGCTTGCTCAGCAGCTGCTTTCCGCCGGCAAAATAAGGTCACTGACCAACCCTTTTCAGCTAATTGTTTTGCAGCCTGATAGCCAATACCACTATTGCCACCTGTAATAATTACTTTTTTCATTTCTTATTTCCTTAGTCTGAATACTTAGCCATCACTTCTTCTACCTCTGCCAAGGTTACCCCAAACAACTCTAAGCGTTTGATGAGTTGCTTGCCATTGGAATAACCGATGCGGAGCTGTTCACCTAGATACTCTCGGCGTCTACGACTGTCTGCTCCCGCTAGGAAACCTAGTCGAATCAAGTCACCACGACTGATGTCAAACTCGTTCTCATTTTCAAATTGCTCTGTCACCTGAGCCAACGCTGTTTTTAGGTCTTCATAGCTGGCGTGTTCAATTCCCAGAGAACGTCCCTTGGACTTGGATTTGGGAACAGCCTCATCTCGCTTGAGAAAGGCATGCTGCACTGTTGGAATGGCCGTCATAATCATGCGCCGAATCCGCTCCCCGTTAAAATCTGGGTCCGTAAAGACAATGACTCCATGCAGTTCATGCAGGCGCTGAATACGTTCTATATCCTGGTCATTTATAGCGGAACCTCGTGTCTCATAGGTCTCTACATCAAAGTAGCGTTTGAGATTGGCCGTATCATCGCGACCTTCGACCACGATGATTTGGGAAATTTTTTCTTTCATCACTTGCTGTCCAATCCAAAGATACGCTCTGCATTTGCAGTTGTTATAACTGCTAATTCCTCGGTCGTCATCCCGCGCAAGTCGGCAATAAAGTCCACCACATAGCGTGTGTAGGCTGTTTTGTTTTCACGACCACGTTTAGGAACAGGAGCCAGGTAGGGCGCATCCGTTTCTACCAAAATTCTGTCTAAAGGAAGTTCCCTAGCAGCCTCTTGGATATCCGTCGCTTTCTTAAAAGTCACCACTCCTGAGAAAGAAATAGTCATGCCAAGCTCGGCAAACTTCTCAGCCCACTCCAAAGAACCTGAGAATGAGTGCATAATTCCACCACGAGGACCAACGCCCTCGCTCTTGATAATCTCATAAGTATCTTCTAGCGCATCACGGGTATGGATCACAAAAGGTAAATCTAACTCCTTGGATAATTGAATCTGACGGCGAAAAACCTGCTCCTGCACCTCCTTAGATGCTGTCATCCAATGGTAGTCCAGACCAATCTCCCCCAAGGCAACAACCTTGGGATGTTTTAGTTTTTCAAGCAAGTAAGCTTCGATCTCATCTGTGTAAGTCCCTGCTTCCGTCGGATGCCAACCAATAGTTGCGTAGAGTTGCTCATACTCATCTGCCAATTCCAGGGCTCGTTCAATGGTTGGCTTATCAAAACCAACAATATTCATCTGTGTCACACCCATCTCAGCAGCCAAGGCGATTTCTTCTGCCTCACGTCCTGCAAATTCTTCTACATTTAAATGTGTGTGCGTATCAAAAATCATCTCTTCCAACCTCATTTTCTTCCATCTATTATACCAAAAATAGCATCTCCCGGCTTGTAAAAATATTCTAATACCGATCATTCTCCCTTGACTGCCTTTTTTCAAAGCAGTATAATAACACTTATTGAAATTTTCAGCAAAGGAAAAGAAAATGTTTAGAAAATTAAAATATACCTTTATCGGTCGACCACTCAAGTCTCTCACAGATGGTGAAGGGGGATTACTTGGAAAAATGCAGGCACTTGCAATGTTATCCAGTGATGCCCTGTCTTCTATTGCCTATGGACCTGAACAAGTCATTCTCGTTTTAGTCAGTCTCTCTCCTCTCGCTATTTGGTGGAGCCTCCCTATCGGTATTTTTGTCCTCTTACTGCTCGCTAGTTTGACCATTTCCTATCGTCAAATCATTCACGCCTATCCTCAAGGTGGTGGGGCTTATATGGTCACTCGGGAAAATCTATCCCCCGAACTAGGCTTGATTGCAGGGGGTAGCCTCCTTGTTGACTATATGCTGACAGTAGCCGTATCCGTCGCTTCTGGAGCTGATGCTATTACAGCAGCCATCCCTGCCCTCCATCCCTACAATCTTCATATCTCTATTTTCCTAGTCTGCCTGCTCATGCTCTTAAATTTAAGAGGATTGAAAGAATCTGCCAGCTCTCTGATGATTCCCGTCTACCTCTTTATCTTCAGTACCGTCTTTCTCTTGCTTTATGGGTTCTTTCAACTGTTTACAGATTCCCTAAATTATCAGGCGACTTCAACCATTGGACAAACCGTTCCGAGCCTTTCTATCGTTCTCCTATTGAGAGCCTTTACCAGTGGCTCTGCCTCTCTGACAGGGGTTGAGGCTATTTCAAATGCAGTACCATTTTTCAAAACTCCGAAAGAAAAGAATGCTGCTCAGACCTTGACCATCATGTCGCTCATTTTAGGTTTTCTTTTTGCAGGCATTACCTTCCTAAACTACTGGATGGGCATCACACCTCAAAATGGAGAAACCATCCTCTCGCAAATGGCCAAGGGTATTCTTGGTGATTCATTCTTTGGTCATGCGAGCTACTATCTCTTCCAGTTCTCAACAGCCTTGATTCTAGCTGTAGCTGCAAATACTGGCTTTTCAGCCTTCCCTATGCTAGCTTACAATATGGCTAAAAACAAGTACATGCCCCATCTCTTTATGGAAAAAGGGGATCGCCTTGGCTACTCCAACGGTATCTTAACTCTGGCCTTTGGAGCTATGATCCTTCTTCTCATTTTTAATGGGAATACTGAACGCTTGATTCCTCTTTATACTATCGGGGTCTTCGTTCCCTTTGCCCTTTCTCAGACTGGGATGATTCGTCATTGGAAAAAGGAAAAAGGAGCAAACTTCTTAAAACCTGCCTTTGCTAATATCCTTGGGGCCATCATTTGTTATGCTATCGTTCTCATTTTACTCCTCTTCAGACTGGGTGATATCTGGCCATTCTTCCCAATTATCCTAGTCTTAACCTTCCTCTTTTTGTCCATTCACAGCCATTACCAAAAAGTGGCAAAACAACTGCGACTCTACGAAGGAATTGAAAAACGTACCTACGATGGCAATCTGGTTCTTGTCCTAGTAGGAAATGTTACTCGAGTAAGTGTCGGAGCCATTAGCTACGCTCAAAGTATCGGTGACGAAGTGTTGGCCATGCACATTTCTACTAAAGAAACGGCCGAAAAAGACCAAGAAATCCTTCAGGAATTTGCCGATTACTTCCCAAATATCACTCTGAAGAATATCAATACCAGCTACCGCGACATCATCACTCCTAGCGTTAAGTATGTCAAACGAATCGCCCAAGAAGCTAAGCAAAAAAACTACACCGTTACAGTCCTTGTCCCACAGTTTATCCCTAACAAGCCTTGGCAAAATATCCTGCACAATCAAATGAGCCTCAAACTAAAATACGCTCTCAGATGGCATGAAGACGTCGTTGTCGCTAGCTACTCTTATCACTTAAAAGAATAAACAAAAACTCAAAATCAGTAACTTATATCTGGTTTTGAGTTTTTTGTATGTAACCTTTTAAACGAACTCTCCATGAATTTCAGCTGAAATGACCGATTTCAAGGACAACGCACCCTTTAAGATAAAAAGAAAAGCCAGTAGACTCGAGTTCCTACTGACTTCTTTGTTGAATTCGTTTGGATTATGCAGCCAAAACTTTGCGTCCTTTACGACGACGAGCTGCCAATACGCGACGACCGTTTTTAGTTGACATACGGTTACGGAATCCGTGTTTGCGCGCACGACGAAGTTTACTTGGTTGATAAGTACGTTTCACGATGAATACCTCCTCATAGATTTTGTATTCGTTTAGCCGGCTATAAAGTGATCAGTTACTAAACATACTTTACTATTCTATCTGATTCTTACCTATTTGTCAATAGCTCTAAGGAAATGTTTCCTGCTTTTCCAATGAAAGCCTTATCTACGATACTGGCTCAAGAAACGTGTCATCTTTTCTTGGATTTGCGCTAATTCGTCCACACGAGGAAGGTAAACGATACGGAAATGGTCTGGTTCCTTCCAGTTAAAACCACGACCATGAACCAAGAGAACCTTTTCCTGCTTCAAGAAATCAAGAACGAACTGTTCATCATCATCGATGCGGTACATATTGCGGTCAATTTTAGGGAAGATATAAAGACCCGCCTTCGGCTTAACCGCAGACAAACCTGGGATATCTTGGATAGCATTGTAAATGAAGTTTCTTTGCTCGTAAATCCGTCCACCAGGAAGGAGCAATTCATCCACTGACTGGTGCCCACCTAGTGAAGTTTGTACGACTTGCTGGGCCAAAACGTTAGAGCAAAGACGCATATTGGATAGCATATTGAGCCCTTCGATATAGCCCTTGACATGGTGCTTAGGACCAGACAAGACCATCCATCCTACACGGAAACCAGCGATACGGTGAGATTTTGACAAACCATTCATACTGACACAGAAAACATCAGGTGCCAAGCTCGCCACAGGCGTATGCACATGCCCATCCATCACCATGCGATCATAAATCTCATCTGCAAAGATGATCAAATCGTTCTGACGAGCAATCTCAATAATCTCCAACAAGAGTTCCTTAGGATAAAGGGCTCCAGTTGGGTTGTTTGGATTGATAAGGACGATTGCCTTGGTGTTGGAAGTGATTTTTGACTTGATATCGTCAATATCTGGGTACCATTCTGCAGCTTCATCACAGATATAGTGAACGGCATTTCCCCCAGCTAGGCTGACCGCGGCTGTCCAGAGAGGATAGTCTGGCATAGGCACCAAGACCTCATCGCCATTATCCAAAAGCCCTTGCATGGACATAACAATCAGCTCACTGACACCATTTCCGAGGTAGATATCATCAATGTCTACATTAGGGAATTTCTTCAGTTGGCAATACTGCATGATGGCCTTGCGGGCTGAGAAAATCCCTTTGGAGTCAGAATATCCCTCACTATCACGCGCATTCATAATCAAGTCATGAATGACCTCATCCGGCGCTGTAAAGCCAAATTCTGCTGGATTCCCTGTATTCAGACGTAAAATCTTTTCTCCGTTTGCTCGCATCCGCATAGCTTCTTCCAAAACAGGACCACGGATATCATAGGCAACGTGCTCTAACTTACTAGACTTGTTATATTCTTTCATCTTGTTTCCTCAATTCATAGAGATAGTAACATTATACCACTAGAAAGGGATTGCGACAAGTTTCCTGAAATGAGCAAGCAAAGAAAAAAACTCACAACGACTAGGTTCTCACCGTCTAAACAACTAGAATACAGAAGTATTTTCTCACATACCAAAAGACAAACCTAGAAAGATCAGCGCTAAAAAGGAGTCATACAAGAGATTAAACATGAGAAAGAGCCCCCACGTGACCAAATAGTCCAAACGACCACTTCTCTTTGCAATCACCAATAAAATGATGTGGTAGACCAAGTGAAAGAGAAGAAATCCAATAAAACCTGGATAGAGAACGGGCATGACTCTTTCCAGCCGCCAAAGCATCACTACTTCACCTACAAGTGACGCAAGGATAATTCCACGATAAAGAAAACTTATTTTTTTAGAAGCTTGAACAGGGCCTTTCATACTTTCTCATCCCCTTTACTGTGTTTCCTACTAGCTCGTTTTCTTTTATTTTAACATATCTCCACCAAATTGAATCTCCAATAATATTTATTGAAATATGATTTTTACTTTACTTCTTTAGTGAAAAGGATTACAATAACAGTAAGAAAATTTCAGGAGGTTTCATTATGGCACAACGTTACCAAAATGTTATGGTCGCAATTGATGGTTCTAAAGAAGCGGACTTGGCTTTCGTCAAAGGTGTTTACACTGCTCTACGCAACGAATCCAAGCTCACCATTGCCCATGTTATCGACACACGCGCTCTTCAAAGCGTGTCTACCTTTGATGCTGAAGTTTACGAAGAGCTCCAAGTCGATGCTGAAAGTCTGATGAAGGAGTACGAAAAGCGCGCAAGAGATGCTGGTGTGACCGATATTCACATCGTCATCGAAATGGGAAATCCAAAAACCCTCCTTGCCCGTACTATTCCAGACGCAGAAAATGTCGACCTGATTCTCGTTGGTGCAACAGGGCTCAATGCCTTTGAACGCCTCTTGGTTGGCTCTTCATCTGAGTATATTCTTCGCCATGCAAAAGTCGATTTGCTGGTCGTGAGAGAAAGTGAAAAAACATTGTAATCATTAAAAAAGGAGCCTCTGGCTCCTTTTTGTTTGTCCTGGTTGGGTCAGAAAAAGGCTTTAAACAATTGTTTAAAGCCTCTATCTTATTTAGAAAGTAGTCAATCTCAAAAGATTGAATTATTTGTAACTGTATGCCCAGTAGTATACACCGTTTCCATCAACTACTGCTGCTACAGCTCCTTCAGTGACATTCGGATCGAGAAGCAAGTCTCTCAAACCACTGTTTGCCCATTTCTTAACGACAACAGCAGCATCTTCATCACGACGTCCTACAAAGCCTGTGCTATCGTATTGACGTGAAATTTCATTTACTTTCGGAAGTGCTTGATTTTGATAAATGTCTTCAGACCAAGTCAATTCTTTCAATCCTTGAGCTTTACGAGTCTCATTGATTTTAGCGAAAGCTTCTTTCGCTTTTGAAACATAGTCATAGTTTGTATCATTTGTTGCTTCAACACGGTAAACAAACTTCACATAACCAAATTCTACATCACTGTATTTCTTGTCTTCGACACCACTCTTGAGATTTGCAATCAAGACATAGTCCTTAGCGTATGGGTTTTCTTTAGTCTTCTCAAAGATTTCTGGATCTTCGATTTCCCACTCAACTTTAGCATCCCAACCAGAGTTATCAAGGAACTTAGGATTCATTTTTTCGATGACATAGTTTTTGAACTCTTCAACATTCTTGAATGGCAATGCTTGACCTGCTTTAGCAGTCGTTACCAAGTTAGTTGAGTAAAGTTTCACGCTTGAGTTCTTGTCACTGTACATGTACTCGTCATCAGCAGTGTTTTCGTGAAGTTTTGGATCACGAGCTGGATCGTTTGGATCAGTCATCCCTTGAAGTTTCCATTTTCCTCCAAGCCACTTCCAGTATGCTGAGTAACCTGTACGCTCTGAATTAGATGATACATAATAGTAATGTGCACTACCGTCGAAGTAGTAGTTTTTATCATTCTTGAGGACTGCATCACCTGGTTTACCTGGTGGGTAAACCAATTTTGGAGTTTGTCCATTTGGTGCCCAAGCCAAGTGTTCCAATCCTTCAGCTGGTTTTTCAACATAATCAGGGATTTGGTTTTCACTTGGTTCATCAGTCGTTACCAAACCTGGTGTTGTTGGGATAGCTGGAGTTGCTGGTGTTTCTGGTTTTGGTTCTGCTGGTGTTTCTGTTGATGGCTTGAATGGATCAAATTCACTATCAGCACCATTAATTGGTGGGTTTTCTGGTAGGTCAACACTTGGAGTTGCTGGTTGCTCTGGTTTTGGCTCAGCTGGTGTTGTTGGCTCTTCAGGTTTATCACTAGGAGCTGGTGTTGGAGCCTCTGGTTCTGCTGGTGTTGGAGCAGGAACTTCAGGTTGACTTGGTTGTGCTGGCTCAACCGGAGTTGTTGGTTGTTCTGGTTTTGGTTCAGCAGGAGTTGCTGGTTGTGCTGGTGTTGGCTCAGCTGGTTGTGCTGGTTGTGCTGGTGTTGTATCAGCAGAATCTTTCACCAATACCCACTTACCATTTTGGTAGTAGTAATAATCACCATTGTCCAATACATAGTAATGGTATCCATTTTCGTAACGATAGTGCGGATCGTTTTCCAAGTTGTTAGTAGATGAGTTGTTGTTACTATTGTTTGTCAAAGGTTTCCACTGACCGTTACGATAAATACGGTAGCTACCGTCGTTCATGCGGTAGTAGTGATTGCCATTCCAGTAAATATAGTTTTCATCGCTAGCAAGGTTGTTGTAACTATTCCAATAGTTATAACCATAGTAGTTGCTACTGTTGTCATAGCCATAGTAGTTATTCCAATTATTGTAACCGTAGTTGTAACTTGGGTAATAGCTACCATATCCATAATTATAGCTTGGGTAGTAGCTATTGTAGCCATAGTTATAGCTTGGGTAATAACTGTTGTAGCCATAACTTCTTACAGTATAGTTTGATGTGCGGCTACGATTTGCAGTAGTACGGTTAGAAGTACGATTGCTTGAACGGCGGCTAGTTCTTGTATAGTAGCTATTATTCCCATTCCAGTTGTAAGCAGCGTGAGCTTCACTTGGTGCAAAAGTTGGAAGCATTGTTACAGCTGTTAAAACAGAAGCTGTCAAATAGGTATATTTTTTCTTCATTTCAACCTCTTAATTCTTTAATTTCTAAACTTGAAAATTAAAATAATAAAAATAATAATAAAAATTTGGAAAGCAATTGTGCACAATTTTATAACTAACCCTCAAAACTAGAGTGAATTCTTCACATCAACTTGTTAACAGGCCTGAAATAAACAAGTTGACTTTCTGTCTTTAAAAAGAGCATATTATAGCAGCGTGAGGATTTTATATTTATTCGCTTTCTGAATTCATTCTAACACATCAACTTTCAAATATCAAATAATTTGACTCATCTTTTTTTGATATTTTTTTAAAAGGAAAGCTAGATAAATTGGGGTAAAATGCCACTCTGCATTATTTTTTGTAAACTAAAATATTTTTCTTTTCTTTTTCAAAAAAAATTTCAAACGTTTTCTAATTCAAAATAAGTATAAATATGCTAATAATAATTAGTGATATATATGTAATTGTTCGGATTTCGGTTCAAAAAATCCCCGAATTTTTCATCCAGGGAAAAGAATTTTCTCTTATTTTTTATTTTTTCTTTCTTTATGTCGCTCATAAGCTTTAAACTGACGTTGTAGTTCCTGTCGGATGACAGGTTCTGGAGCATATTTTTCTTCCCAGTCATCTGGTTTTAAAATCTTGTGTGTAACTGGGTCAAAATGAGCTTTTCCGTCTGGGAAAACCTTCCCCATATTTGCTTCATGAACAATATCAAAAATGCGTTCTGGGTCTACTCCCATCAAAACAAAACTACCGTATGTAAAATACAGTGTGTCAATCAAAGCATCCACTTGACCGACCAAGTTTTGCTTAGCAGGCGTCTTTTTCTCCACTTTCTCTGCCGCCTTATCAAGTGCCTCATGCATGCTTGCAAGGGAGTTTTGGAATTCTTCCTCCGAAGAACTTGCTGCACGAACAAACTCCACTAATTCTTCAATTTTAAAGTCTGCGCGGTGGGTTGCACCTTCAGCATCCCATGCCTGTGGCTCTTCTTGAGTTCGTTCATCCATCATGTGGTGGAAGGTTTTGACCTTATTAAAGTGGTAGTCTCGACTGACAAACACTTTTTCTGAAGCCAAAACACCAAAGTGCTCGAGCGCCTTGTGGATACCATCTTGTTGATTACTTGCCGTAATATGCTTGGCAACTTCTTTGACACTGCTACTGCCATTTCCCATAGCAACCGACATACCAACACCCGCTAACATTTCCAGATCGTTGTCGGAATCACCAAAGGCCATGACTTGGTTGAGATCAAAGCCATATTCTTTCCCGACTCGGCGAATGCCTTCTAGTTTGGAATTTCCTTGGTTAATGATATCTGCTGCAAAAGGATTGCTTCGAGTTAATTTCAAATCTTCAAAATCACTTGCTGCCTTCTCAGATTCTTCTGGCGTCATCAGCATCAAAACTTGATAAATGGGTTGATTAATCAAGTTAAGCAAGTCGTCTTCCTTTTGAGGAACTGCCTTGCTGACCATTCGATTAAAGGAACGGCTAACGGTTCTTGTCAGAACAGTCGGAATAAAACGACTAACCAGTTGGGAAAAGGAGCCGAGACCAAATGACATAATCTTCGAACCAACAACGGCATGCTCGGTTCCAAGAGCGATTTCTTTACGCTCCTTTTTAGCATAAGCAATCAGTTGACGTAGGCTTGACTTAGCGATTGGGCTTGCAAAGAGTACCTTTTCTTTATTAAAAATGTATTGGCCATTGTAGGTCACCGCAAAGTCTAGGTCCAAGTCTTCCATCAATTCCTTGACAAAAAACGGCCCTCGTCCTGTCGCTACTCCAACAAGCACTCCTTGCTCTTTGACAATCTTAATCGCGTCCTTAGTGGATTTCAAAACACTCTTGCGATCGTTGACCAAGGTTCCATCGATATCAAAAAAAACAGCTTTGACTTCCATCCTATCCCAATCTCCCCTTTTGTGATACAATGATTATACCACATTTCAGAAAGAGTGAGTAAATCATGCCTAAGAAAATCCTTGTTTTACATACAGGTGGGACTATTTCCATGCAAGCAGACGCCACTGGTGCCGTTGTAACTAGTCAGGACAATCCCATGAACCATGTTTCCAATCCACTTGAAGGAATTGAGGTTCATACCCTAGACTTTTTTAATCTGCCAAGCCCTCATATCAAACCCAAGCATATGCTTGCACTCTATCATAAGATTAAAGAGGAAGCTGATAACTATGATGGAGTTGTCATCACACATGGTACAGATACCTTAGAAGAAACAGCTTACTTCCTTGATACCATGAAAATTCCGCCCATCCCCATCGTTCTAACAGGGGCCATGCGTAGTTCAAACGAACTTGGTAGCGACGGTGTATATAACTATCTGAGCGCTTTGCGAGTTGCCAGCGATGACAAAGCAGCCGACAAGGGTGTACTGGTCGTCATGAACGACGAGATCCACGCAGCCAAGTATGTTACCAAAACTCATACGACCAACGTCAGCACCTTTCAAACCCCAACACATGGACCACTTGGCCTCATCATGAAGCAAGAAATCCTCTACTTCAAAACGGCTGAGCCTCGTGTCCGGTTTAATCTTGAGCATATTCAAGGTCTGGTTCCCATCATCTCAGCCTATGCCGGTATGACAGACGAGCTGATTGATATGTTAGACTTAGAACAGCTGGATGGCTTAGTCATTCAGGCCTTTGGAGCAGGCAATATTCCCAAAGAAACAGCTCAAAAGTTGGAAAATCTCCTCCAAAAAGGAATCCCAGTCGCCCTGGTCTCACGTTGTTTTAATGGTATTGCTGAACCTGTCTACGCCTACCAAGGTGGAGGGGTGCAGTTGCAACGAGCTGGTGTTTTCTTTGTCAAAGAACTCAACGCTCAAAAAGCGCGCCTCAAATTATTAATCGCCCTTAATGCTGGACTAAAAGGACAGGCTTTGAAAGACTATATGGAAGGATAAACCTCTTCTCTAGAACGCAAAATCAGGAAATCTTCACGATTCCCTGATTTTTTCTATTTACGTTTTCGTGTTGAGCGGCGTTCTGTCAAACCATGAGGTAAGAGAACTTCACGTTCTTCCAACTCTTCCTTATGCATAATCTTAGTCAACATACGCATGCTGATAGCACCTAGGTCATAAAGAGGTTGGGCAATAGTCGTCAAGTTTGGACGAGTGAATCGTGCAATCTGAGAGTCATCTGTCGTAATGATTTCAAACTCTTCTGGTACAGACACACCGTGGTCAGCCAAACCATTTAGGACACCTGCTGCCAATTCATCACCTGTTACAACTGCGGCTGTAGCTTGTGATGAAATCAAGCGTTCTGCCAAGGCATAACCATCGTCATAGCTGTATTTTGATTCAAAGACCAATCCCTCGCTATAAGAATGTCCTGCTTTTTTCAAGGCTTCCTTGTAACCAATCAAACGAACCTTGCCATTGATATCATCGACGAGTGGTCCACTCACAAAAGCAATCTTTTCGTTTTCTTTTAGAAGGTAGCTTACAGCATCAATCGTTGCTTGTTTGTAGTCGATATTTACACTTGGAAGTTGGTGTTCTACATCTACAGTACCAGCAAGAACAACCGGTGTCCGTGAACGAGAAAACTCTGAACGAATCTTTTCAGTCAAGTGATAGCCCATAAAGATAATCCCATCGACTTGTTTTGAAAAGAGAGTGTTGACTACTGAAACTTCCTTTTCATCATCCTCATCACTATTTGCAAGGACAATGTTATACTTGTACATTTCAGCAATGTCGTCAATTCCCTTAGCAAGCGTTGAGAAATAACCATTGGTAATGTTAGGAATCACAACTCCGACTGTCGTTGTTTTCTTGCTAGCCAAACCACGTGCTACCGCATTTGGACGATAGTCCAAGCGATCAATCACTTCTAGGACTTTTTTTCGAGTGTTCTCTTTAACATTCTTGTTGCCATTAACGACACGGCTAACTGTTGCCATCGAAACTCCTGCTTCACGGGCGACGTCATAAATCGTTACTGTATCATCTGTGTTCATTCCGTTTCCTTTCTATAATGAAAATTTCGCTTTCACGCATCTACTTACTCCATTTTATCACTTATTGTAAACACTTTCAAGTATTTTTTAGAGAAACTTTGAAAAAATTTCACAGTTTATTCCCATTTTGAAAAAGCAAGTAGGATTTCTTGATTTTTAAGACATTTTGCTGTATGATAAGGAAAATAAAGGGGGGAGGAAAACATGGCTTTTACAAATACACAGAGACGTTCCGCTAGTTTTGGTGTCGTGACCAGCTTACCTGATGATGTCATTGACTCTTTATGGTATATTATCGATCATTTCCTGAAAAATGTCTTTGAATTAGAAGAAGAACTTGAGTTTCAACTGCTCAACAATAAGGGGACCATCACCTTCCATTTTTCTAGCCAGCACCTTCCGACTAGCATTGATTTTGATTTCAATCATCCTTTCGATCCCCTTTACCCTCCTAGGGTCCTTGTTTTAGATACGGACGGTAAAGAAACCATCCTCCTTCCAGAAGAAAATGACCTATTTTAAAAACTCTAGCTTCTCGGCGCAAACTGCTGAGGAACTAGAGTTTTCTTTTTCTAATAAATGGATCGACTGACAACTAGACCGTTTGGTTTTGTATACTCTAAGTCAAGATAATCCTGATAAGTCCCTGGCACAATGAAACCTTGAGGACTCAATATATCAGTCCCAGCTTTTCCTACGATAGAGTCTGCCAGCAAGACACAATTGGTACTAAGAACAAAGTAGGTCTTAAACTCGGATGAACTGAATTTATAGAGGATCGCATCTGCTTCCTGTTTCAGTTGGTAGGAGTAGGTATGCTTTACCTCGCCCTCTCTTCTTTTCATCAACTGTGAACTTGGTTCCCAAGGAATTAACAGGTCTTCTATCTCTTCTAGACGAGCTTGGATGGCTGCTTTCTGTTGGTCTGTCAAACTCAGACCATAAGCAAACAAGGTCTTCTGACTTTCCCTCTTACAGAGCTCGATGTATTTTTCCCGATTGGCCTTAAACAAAACACCATCTCCAACCATGCCGAACAAACGCTCCGAGTGGGGATCATACGAGCCATAGGAAATAACCTTCCCTTGGTAACAAATATCCACATGTCCCATAGCGAGGAAGAAAGAGGTTTCTGAGGTATGGATAAAAATTTCCAGATCAACTACCTGATCGTTTTTTCTTTCTGAATGAACTTCCCCTTCTTGACTTTCATGATTTGACAGCCACTCATTCAATTTGCGCAAGGTGCTGATAGGGATCAAAGCCGTCACAAAGATCGGCAAAGTCATTCGCATTCGTCGTTTTAGCTTGGGATTGTTTTCTATCCTTTCAAAAAAGAAACCGTCCCGGAGGCTACTGGCTCCTAGCATGAGCAAGTAAAACCCAAGCAAGAGCAATTCAAAATTCGCTGCATCGTGAAAAGGAGAGATGCTATAAAGCCCGAATCCTATCATCCATACAGCATCGAAGAGATGATGAATCCGAGGATGAATGGCATTTTTTCGATAGAGAGACCAGGTCACAAGACTAATGATGCCCGTAAACAGCTGGTAGCTAGCAATGATAAAAACCAGGAGATAGAGGGCAAGGTCTTGCAAGATGATAGAGTCAAACACGAGAGCCGCAACCGCCAGCTTTCCCAAGGTTACAAAGATATTTTCCCGACGTTTTTTATCCTGAAACCAGCGAGTCAACAAGTGCCAAACTGCTGACAAGGAAAAGTAACCCATCAGCAACTGGTATCCCATTCGTGGAATAACTTGTCCAAAACGAATCAAGAGAAGCCCTAAAACAATAGCAAGTAGTCCCTCCCCAATACTCTTCCACTTACTATAGGTCTCGGAAAGCTTAGGCATTTCCTTGCTCCAACTGGCCAACCAAGTATCGAATTGGTTGTTTTAAGATTGGATGAATAAAATGGGGAGCTATTTCCACTAACGGCTCAAGAACAAAGAGGCGTTCTGCTATATAAGGATGAGGCAAGATGAGTTCGTCTGTGTAAATGATCTGGTCCTCCACAAAGAGTAGGTCCAAATCAATTAAACGAGGCCCCCAATGCACTTCTCTCACCCGTCCCATTTCTGACTCAATGGCTAATAATGTTTCTAACAAGACTGGTGCTGGTAACCAGGTTTCTACTTCAATCACCTGATTGGCAAAGCTATCTTGTTCCACACCACCCCAAGGCTCCGTCGTCAAAACACTGGACTCTTTGAGAATATGGATGCCACGAGCTCGCAGTTTGTCAATGGCTTTTTCCAAGTTTGCTTGCTTATCTCCCATATTACTTCCTAGGGCGATAAAGGCCCGTTGCTTACGACGGTGAATGGTCACCGAGCAGGTATCCAACGGTAAATGCACTGGAGCCCAAGGTTTTTTTAGTTCCAACTCAATCTCTTGGACAAGAGGATAGGTCTCAAAGGTACGTTCAACTAGTTTGTAGGCTACCGTTTCAATCAAATCCTCACTCGTTTCCTGAAACCAAGTCGTCCACTGCTGACACAGTTCTCCGTAATGGACAGAAGCTGTTAAATCCAAGTCTGTCGCCGCCTTGGTCATATCATAGGATAAACTTGCGGAAATAACAAACTTCTGCCCCAATTCTTTCTCACTAGGGAAAAGACCATGATAGGCAAAAATTTCCAAATCTTTAATCTGCAGTTGATCCATAATTAGTCCTTTCTAGAAAAATCCGCATGAAGCGGATTCTTTTTATACTCAATGAAAATCAAAGTGCAAACTAGGAAGCTAGTCGCAGGTTGCTCAAAGCACTGCTTTGAGGTTGTAGATAAAACTGACGAAGTCAGTAACCGCACCTACGACAAGGTGAAGCTGACGTGGTTTGAATTTGATTTTCGAAGGGTATTATAGTCCCATTAAACGATAAGCCTGATCTCTTAGGTCCTTATCTGTTTCAAATAGACCACGAGCTACTGTCGTCAAGGTTGCAGTACCTGGTTTTCTGACACCACGCATGCTCATACACATATGCTCGGCCTCAATGACAACAAAGGCTCCCTTAGCCCCCAGATAGTCCATCAAGGCATCGGCCACTTCGATATTCAACCGTTCTTGAATTTGTGGTTTTTTAGAATAAACTTCAACCGTACGGGCAAGTTTGGACAAACCTGCCACCCGACCATCTGGAATATAGGCAATGTGCGCTCTCCCATAAAAAGGCAAGAAGTGGTGTTCACACATGGTGTGGAAAAAAATATCCTTTTCTACTACCATATTATCATCAATAATCTCAAAGGATTTTGACAGGTGTTCCTCAGCAGTTTGGCCAAGACCTGAAAAAATCTCTTGGTACATACGGGCTACACGAGCAGGTGTTTCCTGCAAGCCCTCGCGGTTAGCGTCCTCACCGACAGCCTCGATAATCATTTTTACAGCCGTTTCAATCTTTTGTGTATCCATTCTCGTTCTTCCTCTCCATCAGATAGGCTCTCACTTGGCTCAAGAAATACAAGGAACCTGTGATAATCCTAACTGTTTGTTTCTCTTCATTTTTATCTGTCAATTTCTGCTCTAGAAAATCCTGCCAACTTTGGTAATTGAGATTTCTAGACTTGGCTGTCTCTTTCAGCACGCTTTCATCCGTCGCCCGACTATCGTCAAAATGTGTCAGGGTAAGCTCGGTATCTGGCATTTCCCCTAGCAAGTCCAGCATATCATCCAAGGCCTTGGTTTTGATGCAGGTAAAGAGGATTTCCTTATGATAATCCGCAAAGCGTTCTTGCAAGGTTGCCAACAAGGCCTTGATAGCATGGGGATTGTGGGCACCATCCAAAAGCAACAAGGGGTCGCTAGACACGACCTCCAAACGCCCTGGCCATCTGGTCTCTTTCAAAGCTTGAGCAACCAAGTCATTACTTGCTAATTCTCGCCCAGTCTCCTGACAATAAGTGTCTAAGAGAGCAAGCGCCATCCCCGCATTTTCTACCTGGTGCAAGCCAAGCAGGCCTGTTTGAAAGCGACCTTGTCTGACAGAACTAATATAGTCAAAGATTTCGCCTGTCACAACACTCTTTTGGTGACTGACCTGATAATCTTTCCCATAGGCAAGTCTCGATGCATTTTTATCTTCTGCAATGGAGTCAATCTCAGCCAAGGCTTCTGGAGCAATGCGACCTGTCACCAAAGGAATTCCTTGTTTGATAATACCAGCCTTCTGTTCTGCTATGGCTTCCAAGGTATCACCAAGTAGAGCTACATGGTCCAAGCCAATAGTCGTAATTCCTGTTAAAATTGGCTGGCAGACATTGGTACTATCCAAAAGACCACCCATGCCGACTTCCATGATGGCCACATCAACTTGTTCTGAGGCAAAGTAATCATAAGCTAGAGCTGTGATAATCTCAAACTCGGTTGTTCCCTGCAAATTGTCAGCAGATTCCCCCTCAAGCAAAGACTGATAGTCTGCCATGAGGTTTTCTAGCCTAGCCTCGGGAATGGATTCCCCATTAATGCTAATCTGATCCGTATAATGAATGAGATAGGGCGAGCTGAACACCCCAACTCTCAGGCTTAGCCCTTCCAGCATCTTTTTCAAAAAAGCAATTGTAGACCCCTTGCCATTGGTCCCTCCGATATGGATGACCTTGAGTTTGAGCTGGGGATTGCCTCGCAGAGCTAGGAGTTCCACCATTCGCTCCAAACCAAAATGTGGTTGGTCCGTCCGGTAGTGGGCAATCCACTGATTGTTTTGAATTTCGTTCATCTTATTTATATTGTTTTAAATCTAGATTTTCTGCATCATCTGCCAAACGGATAGCAGAGGCAATTTCAACTGCCATCCTGTGACTGGCTACATCGTGCACGCGCACTACTTCGACCCCCTGTCTCGCAGCGATACTGGTTACATGAGCCGAAGCAGTATCCCGATTGCGGAAACCAAGTTCGGTCTCAGAATTGACTTCAAAACCATTTTCTTCTAGGACATTGATGACAAATCGCTTACGTGAAACTCCAAGAAAGATCGGATAGCCTTGCTGGTGTAATTTATCCAGATCACGTAGAAGGAGTAGATTTTCCTTCTTGGTCAGACCAAAGCCAATCCCTGGATCCAGCAGAATATTTTCTCTTGCAATTCCAGCTTGGTTCGCTCTCGCTAGAGCATGTTCAAAGAAAGCCTCCATCAAGTCTTCGATTGGCACTTTTTCAAAGTCAGCTAACTCTTCCTCTGTAAAAGCTTGCTCAAAACCAAAATGAGGAAAGATGAGCGAACTAGGATGCTGAGGACGAGCCATAACTGGATTAAACATGATAACCACCTTCGCTCCAGCCTTAGCAACCACATCCGCCATTTTCTCATCTCCCATGAGACCCGTGATATCATTGACCAGATTGGCACCAGCAGCCAAGGCAGCCTCTGCCACCTGACTTTTCCATGTATCAATAGAAATGAGGACATCGCTTTCCTCACGGATAGCTTTAATCACTGGAACAACACGCTGGATTTCCTCTTCTATTTCAACATAGCTACTGCCCGGCCGAGTCGATTCTCCACCGATATCTAGCATGCTCGCTCCTTCTGCTATCAATTTACGAGCCTGCTGGAGTGCTTGCTCAAGAGCAAAAAATTGACCACCGTCCGAAAAGGAGTCTGGGGTTACATTGATAATTCCGCAAATAGCTGTTTTTGCATGATTAGCTTTACTTGACATATCGGTCACTCCCTCAAGGTTTTTCACCATATTATCTTTCTATTTTACCATAAAAAGAAAAAGATGAACACGCTAGTATTCATCTTTTCCAAGCGGGCCAATAGTTTAGAATGATAGACCTAGATTTCTACTAATCAACACCAATAAGGCCAACAAACAAAATGCAATACCATTGAGAATCATATGAAGCAAAATGGACATCTCCAAACGCTCAGTCTTATAGGCTGTCCAAGTCAAAACCGTTGACATTCCTCCATAAATAATCACAGAAGGTAGATTGGTTGGCATATGGAGCAAGGTAAAGACGATTGCACCAACAACAAAACCTAGTTTTTCTTTTCCACGGAAGATCTTTTTTGGAATAATTCCACGACACAAAATTTCTTCACAAATCGGCGCAATCAAGACTAGTAGGAAGAAAGTTGAAATCAAGGAACTATTCTGAACCAAACCATTCAGTATTGATTGGTTATTGGTTGTTGCCTCATTTGTTAGTCGAAGCAGGAGTGAACCCAAGAGATTTGTCGCAAAAATCACCAGATAACTCAGTACCAAGCGAGCCAAGTCTTTTGCCTTAAAAAAGGATAGATTAAAAGTAGCAAGTTGTGTTTTTCGTGCACCAATAATGAATACAATCAAAACGACTATGGATAGGGCACCTACTAAGAGCCCTGACTGTAAAATCGGAAACTGATTGCTAGCTAAAAACAAAGCAAGTCCTATGGGAAATTGAGATAGAACAAAAGCTACCAAAAGGATGAGCACCCATTTCCCTCTGTTCAAAACCTCTTGCCAAATCGTCTTATCTTTCATGATGTACCTCCTTATAAGAAAAAGGGGAGACTCCCCTTTTTCTATTATACCATTTATAGCGCCATACTGATATAGTTAAGGATAAACAAGGCATCCAAAATCCAAATCATCACGTGCACATCCTTGGCTTGACCTTTGACAACTTTTGTCAAGGTATATGTCAAGAAACCAACAGCAATCCCTTGTGTGATAGAGTAGCTGAATCCCATAAAGATAGATGTGAAGAAGGCAGGAACCGCTTCAGCCATATCATCCCAAGGGATATTTTTCAAGTTAGAAAGCATCATGATTCCGACGATGATCAAAATTGGTGCTGTTGCAGCTGTCGGAACAATCGCTAGAAGTGGGCTAAAGAAGCTAGATAGAGCAAAACAGATCGCAACCACTAGGGCTGTCAAACCAGTACGTCCACCAGCACCGATACCAGCCGCAGATTCAACATAGGTCGTAACGTTTGAAGTACCTGCAATGGCACCTACCGAAGTTGCCACCAAGTCAGAGTAAAGAGCCTTGTCCAATTTAGCAGATTCATGGTTTTCCCCACTTGTCGCAACGATACCAACTTTTTCACCAGTACCGATAAGAGTACCGATTGTATCAAAAATATCCGTTAGTGAGAAGGCAAGAATAGCCATCAAGGTTTCTGGTAAACGTGAAGTGTTTGAAATCAAAGATCCTAAACCTTCTGAACCAAGAGCAGCACCAAACAAAGTTCCTAAATCATTAACCGCTGATGAAAGATTGTTGCTAGCAAAGTCAATCCCTGACAATTTCACAACACCAACAGCAATGGCAAGGACAGTCGTTGTTAAAATAGAAAGAATAATTCCACCCTTGATGCCTTTAACAACAAAGAAGATGGTAATAGCCAGACCTGCAAGAGCCACCAATACTGCTGGAGTATTGAAGTCTACCAAGCCTGGAACAGCTGCTGAGTTTGCAGTAAGTGCAGCTTGAGCCTTGTCCGCTCCTTCACCTGCTACCGTATAAGTACCTGGATCGATTGAGAATTTCAAGAGACCGGCATTCTTAATCCCAACATAGGCAAGGAAAACACCAATACCAGCCGAAATAGCTGAACGAAGTGTTGTTGGAATAGATTCGATGATCATTTTACGAACATTTGTCAAGGTAATAATCAGTGAAATAATTCCACAAATGAAGACCATACCAAGAGCCTCTTTCCAAGTATAGCCCATCCCAAATACAACTGTAAATGTAAAGAAGGCATTTAGTCCCATACCTGGTGCTTGTGCGTACGGCAAATTAGCATAGAAAGCCATCATCAAAGTACCTACTACAGAACCGATAATCGTTGCCAAGAACACACCTTGAACAGGCATACCCGTTTGGGAAAGCATTTGAGGGTTTACAAAGAGAATATAACTCATTGCAAAGAATGTTGTTAAACCAGCAAGCACCTCTGTACGGACATCTGTCCCGTGCTCTTTTAGTTTAAATAGTTTGTCCATCTTTAATCTCCTTTTGTTTTTTACGAACAATATTAGTATTATATCATTTATCATTCACCTTTTCAATATGTTTGTTTGATTTATTTAATAAATCAAAGCAACTGTAGTTTTTGTTCTTGTCTGCTTTTCTTCCTTCTTTTTGATATAATAGAAGACATCTTATCTGGAAACGACTAGGAAGGTTTATATGACTAAAAAAATTATCGCAGTCGACTTGGACGGAACCCTGCTGAATAGTGAAAGCAAGCTCTCCGATTTCACCAAAGAGACGATCAAAAAAATTTCAGAAAAAGGGCACCATGTTATCATCACGACAGGTCGTCCGTATCGTATGGCAGAAGACTTCTACCGTGAGCTAGAATTGCATACTCCCATGATTAACTTTAATGGTTCCCTTACCCATCTACCAGGAAAGGCTTGGGAGCATGAAAAGTGCTTGACCTTGGACAAAAAATACCTCCTAGACATGGTCAAGCGCACGGAGGACATCCAGGCTGACTTTATTGCAGGAGAATATCGAAAAAAGTTCTATATCACGACTCCGAATGAAGAGATTGCGGATCCTAAACTATTTGGCGTAGAGAACTTCCGGCCGGAAAATCAATTCAAACCTGAACGAGTAACCAAAGATCCCAACTGCATCCTCTTGCAAACAAGGGCTGAAGACAAATACGCTTTAGCGGACGAGATGAATCGTTTTTATCAGCACCAACTAGCTATCAATACCTGGGGCGGGCCCCTCAACATCCTCGAGTGTACTCCCAAGGGTGTAAACAAGGCCTTTGCTCTAGAGTACTTGCTCAATGTGATGAATCGTGATAAAAAAGACTTAATCGCCTTTGGTGATGAGCATAATGACACTGAAATGTTGGCATTTGCAGGCAAGGGATATGCTATGAAAAACGCCAATCCTGCTCTTCTTCCATATGCAGACGAACAACTTCCTCTGACCAACGAAGAAGATGGAGTTGCCCACGCTTTACAAAATTTATTCCTATAAAAGGGAAGATTGCATGGTCGCAATCTTTCCTTTTTGTTTTCATTTTGTTTTCACAAAAGCGACTTATTTTCTGTATTTTTATATTAAATTTTCTATCGCCATTTTCACTTACCTCTCAAAATTATTTATATATTAATATTTTTAAAAAGTCATTCTATGAAAACTTTTACATCTTTTTAGAAAAAGTAGTTGATTTTTATATGAAAACGATTTATACTTAAAGTTAGGCTTAAAGTTTTCTTAAACATACAGTCAAACATTTTATAAGGAGGAATGACAATAATGAGTATCGGAATCATTATTGCGAGCCACGGCGAATTTGCTGCGGGTATTCATCAGTCAGGATCTATGATCTTTGGTGAACAAGAAAAGGTTCAAGTTGTAACCTTTATGCCAAACGAAGGTCCTGATGATCTATACGCTAAGTTTAATAACGCTGTTGCTGCATTTGACGCAGAAGATGAGGTTCTAGTTTTGGCTGACCTTTGGAGTGGATCTCCATTTAACCAAGCTAGCCGCGTGATGGGAGAAAATCCTGAGCGTAAGTTTGCCATCATCACAGGACTGAACTTACCGATGTTGATTCAAGCCTATACAGAGCGCCTCATGGACGCTGCTGCAGGTGTAGAAAAAGTCGCTGCGAATATCATTAAAGAAGCCAAAGATGGCATCAAAGCTCTTCCAGAAGAGCTAAACCCAGTTGAGGAAGTAGCAAGCGCTGCAGCTGCTCCAGTTGCCCAAGCTGCTATTCCAGAAGGAACTGTCATCGGAGACGGTAAACTCAAAATCAACCTTGCCCGTCTAGACACTCGTCTACTTCACGGTCAGGTTGCAACTGCTTGGACTCCAGATTCAAAAGCAGACCGTATCATCGTTGCTTCAGATAATGTAGCTAAAGACGAATTACGTAAAGAATTGATTAAACAAGCAGCTCCAGGTAAAGTGAAAGCAAACGTTGTTCCTATCCAAAAACTAATCGACGTTGCAAAAGATCCTCGCTTCGGAGGAACACATGCCCTTATCTTGTTTGAAACACCTCAAGATGCCCTTCGTGCTATCGAAGGTGGCGTGCCAATCAAAACTCTTAATGTTGGATCAATGGCTCACTCAACTGGTAAAACAATGGTTAACAACGTTTTGTCTATGGATAAAGAAGACGTTGCTACATTTGAAAAAATGCGTGACCTTGGTGTTGAATTTGACGTACGTAAAGTACCAAACGACACGAAAAAAGATTTGTTTGACTTGATTAAGAAAGCAAACATGCAGTAAAATTAAACTTTTTGCTTTTAATAATTTACGAAAGGATTTAGAACATGTCTATTATTTCTATTGTTTTAGTAGTCTTTGTTGCCTTCTTAGCCGGTCTAGAAGGTATCTTGGACCAATTCCAATTCCACCAACCAATCGTCGCATGTACCCTTATCGGACTTGCAACTGGTAACCTCGAAGCAGGTGTTATGCTGGGTGGTTCACTTCAGTTAATCGCTCTTGGGTGGGCTAATATCGGTGCTGCTGTTGCACCTGATGTAGCTCTTGCATCCGTGGCATCAGCAATTATTTTAGTGCAGAGTGGTGGTGCAAAAGATGATATCTCAGTAGCTACAGCAACAGCTATCCCTCTTGCCGTAGCTGGTCTCTTTTTGACCATGATTGTCCGAACAGCTTCAGTTGCCCTAGTTCATGGTGCTGATTCTGCTGCTAAAAAAGGGGATATTCGTGGTGTTGAACGAGCACATTATACTGCTCTTCTCCTCCAAGGATTACGTATTGCAATCCCTGCTATTCTTTTACTTATGATACCTGCAGATTCTGTAAAAGCCACCCTTCAATCGATGCCAGATTGGCTAAAAGAAGGGATGGAAGTCGGTGGTGCTATGGTTGTTGCTGTTGGTTACGCTATGGTTATCAACATGATGGCAACTCGTGAAGTATGGCCATTCTTCGCTATCGGTTTTGCTCTTGCAGCAATCTCTCAATTGACTTTGATTGCCCTTGGTGTCGTCGGTGTTGCCCTTGCCTTCATCTACCTTAACCTTACAAAACAAGGTGGAAACGGTGGCGGCGGAGCTGCGACTTCTAACGACCCAATCGGTGATATCCTAGAAGACTACTAGAAAGGGGAACAATCATGGCTGAAAAAATTCAATTATCAAAATCAGATCGTCAAAAAGTTTGGTGGCGTTCACAATTCCTTCAAGGTTCTTGGAACTACGAGCGTATGCAAAACTTGGGTTGGGCTTACTCATTGATCCCAGCTATCAAAAAATTGTACACTACTAAAGAAGACCAAGCTGCTGCTCTTGAGCGTCACCTTGAGTTCTTCAACACTCACCCATACGTAGCTGCTCCAATCATGGGGGTTACTCTTGCGCTTGAAGAAGAGCGCGCTAACGGTACTGAAATCGATGACGCGGCTATCCAAGGGGTTAAAATTGGTATGATGGGACCTCTTGCTGGTATTGGTGACCCAGTATTTTGGTTTACAGTTCGTCCTATCCTTGGAGCCCTTGGTGCTTCACTTGCTGCATCTGGTAACATTATCGGTCCCCTTCTCTTCTTCTTTGGATGGAATGCTATCCGTATGGCCTTCCTATGGTATACACAAGAGTTCGGCTACAGAGCTGGATCTGAAATCACTAAAGACATGTCTGGTGGTATCCTCCAAGATATTACCAAAGGCGCTTCTATCTTAGGTATGTTTATTATTGGTGTTCTTGTAAAACAATGGGTCAATATTGGTTTCAAAATCGCCTTACCATCTACAACTCTTACAGATCCAAAGGCTTACGTTGAAATTCCTGATGGTTCTGTAACTGGGGAGAAATTAGTTGAAATACTGAATAGAGCTCCTGGTATAAACCTTGGACCAGTAAAACACAATACTCTACAAGGTCAACTTGATTCTTTAATTCCAGGACTGCTAGGATTACTCTTAACATTCCTCTGTATGTGGTTGCTTAAGAAAAAGGTTTCACCAATCATTATCATCGTTGCTTTGTTTATTGTTGGTATTGTTGCTCACTACTTCAAGATTATGTAATCCAAGCCATCGAGGATATAAATAAAAAAGAATCAGGTAATAAACCTGATTCTTTTTGTGTATCAACTTTTTCTTCTAGTCAGATAATGCAAGCCTCCAATCACCACTGCTAGGATGGCTACATAGACGACTTGGCTGGTTTCTAAAGGCACATACGCTCCTCGCAGGATAAAGGTATTGACAAGCATTCCAACAAGGGCTGCAAGGCTCAAAAGTATGAGCAAGACTAGTTTGTATCGATTAAATGGCAGACTGACCTTGGCAACTAGACACAGACCATTGATCAGGGCAAGGAGGAAGCAAATAAATTTGACCTGACCTGGGACAGTGATAAAGAAGTTCGTCAAGAGTACACTAGCGACTAGAATGCCACCACCAATCGCAGCATTGGTCAGGATATCCCGCATAAAGTGATGACTGACCTTTTCTTTATTGGACTCAAAAGTCAGGAAGAAGGACGGAATCCCAATCGTAATGGCTGAAATGATTGTAAACTGAATGGGGATAAAGGCGAATTCCAAACCAAATACCACACTCAAAATGGCAAACACGATGGAGAAGAAGGTCTTTGTTAGAAAAAGAGAGGCTACCTTTTGGATGTTATTGATGACCCGGCGTCCTTCCATCAAGATATCATAAAATACTGCAAAGTCATCTGTGAGAAAAACAATATTGGAGACGCTTTTTGCTGCACTGGTGGCTCCATTCATAGCAAAACTAATATCTGCTTTTTTGAGAGCCAGAACATCATTGACACCATCACCACTCATGGCGACTGTTTTCCCAGCATTCTGCAAAACGGTCACCATCTTTTCTTTCTGCTCTGGTGTCACGCGACCAAAGATATCATGCTCCAAAACCACTCTTTCAAAGTTCTCATCACTCACCTTGGTCATATCAATCGCACGGGCTTCTTCTTTAAAACCTGCCTTACGAGCAACCCCATATACAGCCACATGATTATCTCCACTGATAATCTTTACTTCCACTCCCTGAGACTCGAAATAGTCAAAGGTTTCCTTGGTATTATCCTTAATCTCATCTGACAGAACGACGTTACCTAGTAATTCCATATTGGCTGGGGTAGTAATCTGGTCCTTGCTATGAGCGAGTGTCAAGATTCGAAAACCTTGCTGCTTCAGATGCTCATAGTAGGTATCCATCGGCTGGGTAAAGCCTAGAAATTCATAGGCTCCGAAGAAATAGGTCCCACCCTCTTTTACTTGGACAAAGGAATACTTGTTTTTGCTTGAAAAGGCACCGACTTCTTGAACTTCCCACTTTTTCTCACAGGTTAAGTAAGTCTTCATAGCTCGGGAAGTTGCATTTTCATCCTCGAAATAAGCCAGATAAGAAGATAGTTTCTCTGCTACATTAACATCCATTTCTTGGACCTTCATATTACCAGTCGTGATGGTACCTGTCTTATCAAAACAAAGAACATCTACTCGCGCCAAGGTCTCTACACAGTATAGTTCCTGCACTAGAACCTTCTTTTTGGCCAGCTTCATGGCTGCTACCGCTAGGGAGACGCTGACCAAGAGAATCAAACCCTCTGGAATCATGCCGACCAAGGCACCTGAACTTCCTAAAACAATTTCAACATAAGACCGTCCTAGACTAAAACCTCTGACATAGAGCAGAATGGCAACTGGCACCAGCAAGATCGAGACGATTTTTAAAATCTTATCCATGTAATCGCGCAGTTGAGAAGGGTATTTTTTGAATTCCTTGCTGGATTTTGCGAGCTTGTTGATATAACTATCGGGACCCACAGCTGTCGCCGTGACCAGACAAGTACCGCTGACGACATTGCTTCCGCTCATCAGCTGGTCACCAACAGTTTTAAAGACCGAATCACTCTCACCTGTCAGCAAGGACTCATCCACTTCAATATTCCCTTCAAGCACTTCTGCATCGACAGGCACCTGATCACCCAGATTGAGATGCAGATACTCACCCAGAACGATGTCCTCCGAATCAATCTCAATCATTTGACCATCTCGGTTGACTCTATACTTACTTTTACCAAGCAAACTTAGCTTTTCCAGAGCATTTTTTGAACGCACTTCTTGGAAAATCCCAATGGCTGTATTGATAGCAATCACACCTAAAAAGAGCATATTTTCAAATCGCAAGGTTGTGGCTACCAGAACTGCCAGAGCCAAGTTCATGGCATTAAAGAAGGTAAAGATATTTGAAACGACGATTTCCTTGGTTGTTTTATAGGGTTTAATATCGCTGATATTTCGTTGACGATCCTTGATGTCTTGGCTACTTAAATACTTCATTTCTACTCCGATATCCTTTTGTACTACTATAGTAACACATATCTTTCTCTCTGTCACTTAAAGACTCAAAATAAGGAGAACTCCCTTGGCAGGCATCATCTATCGCCACTTTAAGAAGGACTTAAAAAGAGGCTAGGATTTTCCTAACCTCTTTTCTCTATGCTTTATTCTGCCAAGGCTCCCATTGGATCCCATGGTGCAAGTACGATTGGTTCTACTTCATAGGCAGCTTGTTCTTCTGCTGTCAGCAATTCTTTACGGACAACGATTTGGTAAGTATATTCGTCCATCCAAGCGTCTGAGGCGACAAAGTAACCATCTGCACCGACCTTGTCTCCCCATGAGTTTTCAACCTTCCACTTGGTTGACTTGCCATTTTCATCCAAATCCACACCTGTCAAGACCATGGCGTGAGTCATCAAACTTTCGCTGTAGTCCAAACGTCCAGCCTTGTCTTGAGTGAGTTGAATATCCATGCTTGATTCAAAGTCATAAACATCTGTCGCAAGGATTCCAGCTTTGCGGTTGCTAAGTTGGCCGACATCTGAACCAAACCAAACAGTTTCTCCTGTTTGCATTTGGGCAATCGCCAATTCTTTCAAGCGTTCCATTGGAACGTTGATGTAGCGAACTGCACGGCTACCAACCACATTTCCCAACATCTCAACTGTGTAAGATTTGCCGTATGGTTTATCAGCAGTCGGAGCATTGATAACAGAAACATAATCTTCTAGAGGAAGGTCGATATATTTCTTGTAAAATTCTTGTGGTGTAATCCCCTTTTCGCTTTGGTAATTGTTATCCTTATCGCGATAAGCAAAGTCAAATTTACGTGGTGGAAGTCCTAGTGACATAGCAAGGAAGTTAAAGATCTCTTGCAAGAGGTCTTCTTTCTTAGCTTGAACAGTCGCTTGGTCCGCACCAGAAGCAAGCAAGTCACGCAAGATTTGGGCATCTTGACGGAGCAATTTATTGAGGATGGCATTGAGCTCACGGCTGCTGCTAGATGAAACAGACTCAGGGTAAACTGACTTAGGAACGACACCGTATTTCTCAAAGAGGGCCACGACCATATCCCATTGACCACCGTCTTGTTGAGGGGTTTGGAGTAGGAAGCTAACCTTGCGGCTCGTCAATTCTTGGTCTGCAGTAGCAATGACTTGCTCCAAGAACCAGTTGGATTTCTCGTACTTGTCCCAGAAGAAAGTGTGGGCTTGTGATAACTCAAAGTTTTCCAGTTTGTATTGAGAGATGAGTTTGTGGCGGAAGGTGTTGAGAGCTGCAAACATCCAGCAACGACCAGACGCTTTCTGGTTAGTTACCTTGTCCTTGGTCAAATCCAATGAGAAAACAGGTGTATTGTCTACATGGCTTTGGCGACGTTCCAGGGCTGCAAAAATTCCGTTATGGCTGGCAGCATTTTCGATCGCTTGGTATTTAACATTTGCTTCATAGTTAGCAAATAATTTATCTGTAAATGATTCTTGAATCGCGTTCATAGATTCCTCCTTTTATTCTACTGTCTATTATAACTCTTTTCACAAAGGAAGCAACCGAAAAACTTAAAAAGGCAAGGACATTCTCCTCACCTTTTCTAACATAATCCAAACTAAGCAATACTAGCAAGGAGCTCCTCTAACTCCTCCTTGGTCAAGCGACGCCATTCTCCTTGTTCTAAGTTCTCATCCAAGGCTAAAGTTCCCATCGTCAAACGTTGTAGGTCCACCACTTCCTTGCCACAGTATGCCACCATGCGTTTGACCTGATGAAACTTACCTTCAGCAATGGTCACACGAACCAGACTTTGATTTTTTTCTGGATCTACCGATACAAGCTCCAGTCTAGCAGGCTGACAGGTAAAGTCTTTGAGAGGAATGCCCTTGGCAAATGTCTCCACATCTTCTTGGGTCATAATACCTTTGACTTGAGCTAGATAGGTCTTATCCACATGACGTTTAGGCGAAAGAAGAGAATGGGCAAGCTGGCCGTCATTGGTCAAGAGCAGAAGACCATGCGTATCGATATCCAAGCGTCCTACTGGGAAAACTTCCTTGCTCCTAGCAATATCATCCAGCAAGTCTAGAACCGTTCTATGCTTGGAATCTTCAGTCGCTGAAATAACTCCTTGGGGCTTGTTCATCATGTAGTAGACAAACTCTTCATACTCCAGCACTTGACCATCAAAGCGAATTTCGTCTTTTTCTTCATTTATTTGCAATTTTGCTGATTTTTCTTTCTTGCCATTGACCGTCACGCGTCCAGCCTTGAGCAAGTTTTTGACCTCCGTCCGACTCCCTACAGCGCAGGCAACTAAAAATTTATCTAATCTCATAGAACTATTATATCATACTC